>NZ_CALWUQ010000001.1 GCF_944384695.1 uncultured Agathobaculum sp.
TGACCGTCTGCGGCGTTGTTGCCGAATACAATCCGTTCCACGCGGGACACGCGCACCACCTTGCCGAAACCCGCCGCGCGCTGGGCGCGGACACGGCCATTGTGTGCGCGATGAGCGGCAATTTCGTCCAGCGCGGCGACCTTGCGGTGATGGAAAAATACCGCCGGGCGGAAGCCGCCGTGCAAAGCGGCGCCGACCTTGTGCTGGAAACGCCGCTGTCCGCCTGTCTTTGGTCGGCGGAAGGGTTTGCGTTCGGCGCGGTCGCGCTGCTGAACGCGCTCGGATGCGTCACGCACCTGTCCTTCGGTGCGGAGCGGGCCGACCTTGCGCTGCTGCGCCGCGCAGCCAATCTGTCCCGCGCGGAGGGGGCGCACGCGAACGCGCTGCGGCAGGCGCTTGCAGCCGGGCTGCCCTATGCCGCCGCCGTACAGCAGGCAGTGGGCGCCGCCGACCCCGAAGCCGGGGCACTGCTTGCCACCCCGAATAACACGCTCGCCGTCGAGTACCTGTGCGCGCTGGACACGCTGGAGAGCGCGATGCAGCCGCTTGCCATCCCGCGCGCGGGCGGCGCGCATGACAGCGACCTGCCTGCGGACGGCCTGCCCTCCGCATCCTATCTGCGCAAGCTGATTGCACAAGGCGATGCAGATGCCTGCCGCCCACTCATGCCGGAAGCATCCTTTGCCGTGCTCGCACAGGCGATTGAGCAGGGTGCAGCGCCCGTAACGCGAAACGCAGTCGACCAAGCCATCCTTGCGCATCTGCGCCGGTTGTCGCCCGATGCGCTTGCCTGCTATTGCGGCGGCGACGGACTGGAAAACCGACTGTGCACTGCCATCCGCGACAACACGAGCTTTGCTGCGGTCTGCACTGCCGCCCAAACCCGCCGTTACCCGCTCGCACGGGTGCGCCGCGCGCTCATGCGGGCGTGGCTCGACCTGCCGACCAGCGTCCCGCCCACCGCGGACTATGTCCGTGTGCTGGCCGTCGGGGCGCGCGGCCGGGAAATCCTGCGCCGGATGAAGGACACCTGTGCGCTGCCGGTCATCGTCAAGCCGGTCACCGCGCGCGCGCTGCCGGATGCGCTGCAATCCACCCTTGCGCACGATGTCCTCGCGGACGACCTGTATGCCCTCGCCTACCCCGATGCCGCGCTGCGCGTCGGCGGCGGCCACTTCCGCAAGACCCCTTTCTGCCTGCCATGACCGAATCCATCCACCGACATGTTTTAAGGGAGGTATGACCGATGATGCAATGCCCTTACTGTGGAAAAGAAATGCTCGACGGCAAGCTGCTGGGCGACCATAAGGCGCTCCGCTGGCAGCCGCAGGACAAAAAGATGCTGTTCGGCCTGTGGGCCTGCGGTGGGCTGACGGTCGGCTCCCACACGCCCACGCAGCGCGCCGAAGCGCGTGCATGGCACTGTTCCTACTGCAAAAAGCTGATTATTGATTTGGAACATTGCTGAAACCGCGTGCAAAGCAGCCCAAACGGGCCGCTTTCTTTTTATTGGGAATCCCGCACAAACTACTTGACCTGTCGTAGTAGCCGTGTTATGATTACTGCATCAGATGGAGTAGGAGGGAGGCACGCCATGCTGGGAAGCGACGTGATGCGCGGCTATAATGATATGCTGATTCTGTGCCTGCTGTGCGAGGGCGATTCGTATGGCTATGCAATCTCCCGCGAAATCGAGCGTCGCAGCGGCGGCGAGTACCCGATTAAGGAAACCACGCTGTATTCCGCGTTCGGACGGCTGGAAAAACAGGGCTACATCGCGCCGTATCAGGGCAGCGAGACACAAGGCAGGCCGCGCACCTATTACACTGTCACAGACGAAGGCCGCCGCGCCTATGCCGCGAAATGTGCGGAGTGGCGCGTGCTCAAAGCTGTGGTCGAGCGTTTTGCAAAGGAGGATATGAAGCATGGAAGCGATTCGTAACTATGTGGAAGCACTGTTCGCCACGCTGCCGCAGAACGCGGACACGCAGCGCATCAAAGCGGATATGCTGGCAAATCTGGAAGAAAAGTATCGCACCCTGTTGGAAGAGGGCAAAAACGAAAACGAAGCGACCGGTATCGTCATTTCGTCCATTGGCTCGGTTGAGGAGCTGCGGGAGGAATATGGTTTCGCGGGGGCGAACGAATCCAGCGCAGCAAAGGCCACATCTGCGGCGCGCTCTGCCGCTCCGCAGCCCGACCCTGCCGTTATACAGGAGTATGGCCGCTACCAAACGCGCAAGCACATTATGATTGCAACCGCGGTCGCGTTGTTCATCCTGTCGCCGTTCACCCGCTCTTTTTTTGATGATACGCTGCACCTCAAAACACTCGGCACCTTTGTGATGTTCGCTATAATTGCGGCTGGCGTAGCACTGTGCATCCTGTCCGGTCAAAAAGATGACTATTATCGCGAGCTTCACGGTCTTGGCTGCGACGAGGATGACAGCTCGGACAAGGAGGATGAGAAAAAGCATCCCATCAGCAATCTGTTTGCTTCCATTGCTTTTCCGGTCGCAGCAGTGGTTTATGTATGCATCGGCGTGTTCTATAATCTGTGGCACCCGGGTTGGGTCATCTTCCTGTTCTGCACCGCAGCCACCGCTGCGATTGCGGCGTATGAGGAATACCGCCGTCGCAGCTGAACGCTGGAAAAACATTTGACTTTGGCCCTGTTTTGCCGTACAATCAATTTTAGTACACTAAAGCAAAAGAGGGGTAATACACGAAATGATTGGACTCGGCACCATCGTCAACTGCGCCACCATCGCCGCAGGCACCACGCTCGGCGTTTTTCTCAAGGGCGGACTGCCGCGGCGCTTTGAAACCACCATTATGCAGGCGCTCGGTCTGTGCACCTTTTTCATCGGCATCGGCGGCGCGGCCAGCGGCCTGCTGACCATCGAGGACGGCGTCCTTTCTACCCAGCATACCATGCTGCTGGTGCTCAGTCTGGTGCTGGGCGCAGTCGTCGGTGAGGCGCTGGATATCGAAACACGGCTCAATGACTTTGGCTCGTGGTGCCAGACCCGCTTTGCCGGCAGCAGCGAGGACGGCAAGTTCGTGCAGGGCTTTGTGGCGGCGTCCCTGCTGTTCTGCGTGGGCGCCATGACTATCGTCGGCGCGCTGGAGGACGGACTGAACGGCAACCCGTCCATTCTGATTGCCAAGGCCGTGCTGGACGGCGTATCCTCGGTGATTTTCGCAGCGTCGCTCGGCAAGGGCGTTTATCTTTCCATTCTGCCGCTGCTCGTCTATCAGGGCGGTATCACGCTGCTGGCGCGGTTCATCCGCCCGTGGCTGACCGATGCGCTCATCAGTCAGGTATCCTGTATCGGCTCGGTGCTGATTTTCGCCATCGGCTTTAACCTGATGTTCGATAAAAAGGTCAAGGTCGGCAACCTGCTGCCCGCGGTGATTTTTCCCATCCTTTTCTTTTTCCTCGCGCGGTTTTTCCCCGCGCTGGGCACTTTATAACGCATTTTCCATGCCAGTGAGAAAATCAACAGCCTCAACCGTGCGCTTTCCAACCGCTCCTGGGAGGTCCGCAGCCTCCGGCATGAAGTGGATTTGCTCAATCAGGAGCTATCCCGCCTGCATGACCAAAGCACCTGCATGATTTCATAAAAAAAAGCGTGCCGCACCATCGTGCAGCACGCTTTTTCTGTTTTTCATCGCCCGCCGCGCTTTCCCTGCCGTTACAGCGTCATATCGCCGTCCTTGACCCAGCCGATGCGGCGCAGCGCAAGATTGATGAGCGGGCACAGCACCGCGGGCAGCACGAACGAAATCAGCAGCAGCCCCATCCAGTCCTGCGCGGTGACCGCCGTTTTGACGCCTGCCGCCACATCATCCAGCCAGCCGGTGTAAACGCCGATTTGACCGACCAGACCGCAGGTACCCATACCGGAGGACACCGGAGGGCCGTTCATCTCCAACCGGAACAGGCAGGTCGCAATCGGACCGGTGATGGCGGAGGTCAGGATGGGCGCAATCCAGATGCGCGGATTTTTCACGATATTGCCCATTTGCAGCATAGAGGTGCCGATGCCCTGCGACACCAGCCCGCCCCAGCGGTTTTCCGGGAAGGACATGACCGCAAAGCCGACCATCTGTGCACAGCAGCCCGCAACGGCCGCGCCGCCGGCCAAGCCGGTCAGGCCGAGCGCCGCGCAGATGGCGGCGGAGGAAATCGGCAGCGTGAGCGCGATGCCAACCAGCACGGACACCAGAATGCCCATCAGGAACGGCTGCAAATTGGTCGCCCACATGATGAGGCTGCCCACCTGCATTGCCGCGGCGCCCAGCGCGGGCGCCCACCATGCCGAAAGCGCCACACCTACGCCAATCGTCACCAACGGCGTGACCAAAATATCAATGCGGGTTTCACCCGCGACCGCCTTGCCAAGCTCCGCCGCGATGATTGCCACGAACAGCACGGCAAGCGGCCCGCCCGCGCCGCCCAGTGCATTGGACGCAAAGCCCACGCTGATGAGCGAAAACAGCACCAGCGGCGGACAGTGCAGCGCGTAACCAATGGCGACCGCCATCGCCGGGCCGCTCATGGCCGAGGCCAGCGAACCGACCGTATACGCCGTGTCATTGACCGTGGCCACCGTCATCGTCAGAAACGGGATGCCCAGCTGCTTGCCTACCGTGTCAATGATGGTGCCAATCAGCAGCGAGCAGAACAGGCCCTGCGCCATCGCGCCGAGCGCATCAATGCCGTATCGTTTGACCGAAATCACGATATCCTTGCGTTTGAGAAATTCCTTTACCTTGTCCATATTACCCCTTCTTTACCGCGCCATGCGGCTATGTGTCAATTTTGCTGTCAAGACAGCTTTCCGACCCATTATATCACATGTGCCGGCAGATGCCCAGCTTTTTTTCATCTTCCGCCCAAATTTTTATCCGACCCTTGCGCGCTTTCCGCGCATGGGCCGCATCCCATTCCTGAAACGCACAAGAGCGTGCAAACCGTTTCCGGTTCGCACGCTCTTTTTTGACAACGCCCACATTCACGCAGTCTGCTCCCCAGCCCTTGGAAAGACCCGCCGCCGCACCACAAAATAGCACACCAGATGCGCACAGATGGTCAGCGCCCACGAAATCGGATAGGACACATACAGACTGAACAGCGTGTGCTGCCACTGGAAGATGGTGAAAATCCAGATGATACGGAACACACACGCGCCCGCCAGCGACACCAGCATCGGCAAAATAGAATACCCAAGGCCGCGCACGCTGCCCGCAACCACGTCCATCATCCCGCACAGGAAATACGTCACGCTCACCACGCCCAGACGCATCATACCATATGATATAACCTCTGCATCGGTCGAATAGATGCCCAGCAGGCTTTGCCCCAGCAGATGCGCGCCGTTGCCGAGCACCACGCCAATCAGAATGACCAGCACCAGACAGCGCACCAGCACCTTGTCGATGCGGTGATACTGCTTCGCGCCGAGGTTTTGGCTGGTGAAACTGAGTGAGGTCTGGTACAGTGCATTCATCGAGGTGTAAACGAAGCCCTCGATGTTGCTTGCCGCGGTGTTGCCCGCAACCACGATTGCGCCGAACGAGTTAATCGACGACTGAATCAGCACGTTCGAGATATTAAAAATCACGCTTTGCAGACCGGCGGGCAGGCCGACCTGCATGATGCGGGCAAATTTATCCCGATGAAAGCGCAGCCGCTTGAGATTGACGTTGCACATGCCGTCCACCCGCATCAGGCACAGCACAATCAGCACCGCCGAAATCACCTGCGCAATCACGGTCGCCGTCGCGACGCCCGCCACGCCCATATGCAGCACAATCACAAAAAACAGGTTGCACACCACATTCACCGCGCCGCTCAGCAGCAGGAAATACAGCGGCCGCCGGGTGTCCCCCACCGCGCGCAGGATTGCCGCGCCAAAGTTATACAGCATGGTCGCAGGCATGCCGATAAAGTAGATGCGCATGTACAGCACCGCCTGGTCGAGCACCTCGGCCGGCGTCGCCATCCATTCCAGCATGGGCCGCGCCAGACAAATACCCGCCACAATCAGAATCACACCACCCGCCACTGCGGTAATCAAAGCGGTCTGCACGGTTTCCTGCGCATCGTCAAAGTCGTTTGCCCCGCAAAAACGCGCCACCAGCACGTTCGCACCGACCGAAATGCCGATAAAAAAATTGACCAGCAGATTAATCAGCGAACTGGTCGAGCCGACCGCAGCCATCGCATGGCTGCCCGCAAACCGGCCGACAACCACGATATCCGCCGCGTTAAACAGCAGCTGCAACACGCCTGAGCAAATCAGCGGCAGTGCAAACAGCAGAATGCGGCTGAGCAGCGGCCCGCGCGTCATGTCGATTTCATAGGATTTCCTCATTTCCATCCATCCCTTCTTCCCTTGCATAATCTTAAGCCCTGCCGAAAGGCTCTGTCAATCCTTTTCCCGCCCTCGCTCTTGCCTTTGGCAGCGGATTATAGTAGTATTAGAAAAAGCACATAAAGTGCCTGACAATAAAAGGATTTTCCGGCGGATTTACCCGCCGGGCGGCGGAAACGGAGAGAGAATCTTGAAGTATACCATTCTGATTGCAGAGGATGACCGCGACATCATCGAGCTGCTGACCCTGTATCTGGGCAGCGAGTTTTCCGTCCAGTCCGTGACGGACGGCAGCCAGGCGCTGGATTTGATTCGCGCCGGCGGCATCTCGCTGGCGCTGGTGGATATCATGATGCCCGGCCTGAACGGATACGAGCTTATCCAGCGCGTGCGCGAATTCAGCAACCTGCCCATCATCATTCTGTCGGCCAAAAGCATGGACACGGACAAGGTGCTCGGGCTGAACATTGGCGCAGATGCCTATATCACCAAACCGTTCAACGCGCTCGAGGTCGTGGCCTATGTCAAATCGGCGCTGCGCCGGTATTACCAGCTTGGGGCGGACAGTGCGCCCGCCGCCGCGCCGCGTGTGCTGACGCTCGGCGAGCTGGAGCTGGACACGGATAAATTCGTGCTGCGGAAAAACGGCCTGACCGTTCCGCTGACCTCGACCGAATTGAAAATCATCGCGGAGATGATGCGCTGTCCCGGCCGGGTGTTCACCCGCGCACAGCTATACGAATGCGTGGGCGGCACCTTTTATGAGAGCGACGACAGCACCATGATGGTGCATATCTCCAACCTGCGCGCCAAAATCGAGCACGATCCAGCCAATCCGCGATATATCAAAACAGTCAGGGGGTTGGGCTATAAAATTGAAGACCAATAAACTGCTGCTGAGCAAGAGTTTTCTGCGCACCTGCATCACCTATTTTATCCTTTGCTCGTTGCTCGTGTTTGTCATCAACGCTGCGCTCAATGCGCTCATTTCCATCCGGCTGGACAACGCTTTCCCCACCCTCGGCAATTTGCTGCAATACCGCGACGCACTGGAGCAGGACGATTTTGCCTCCATCTCCATGCGCCGCTTCAATGGCTGCGCGTTTATGGTGTTCGATGAGAACAGCAGCATCCTTTACGCCTCGGACACCGAATTCAAAGAGCATTTTCATGCAGACGACCTCTGGATGATTAACGAATATGACTCCGACCTGTATTATTCCGTGCAGGAAATGGCCGACATGCCGCGAGACGGATACTACTATATCGCGCTGCACCGCTTTGACAGCGAAACCGGCGAAGCGGATTTTCTGGATTACTGCATCGTCGACGCGAATTACCGCATTATCGAAGGCGACCTGTTCCCCTGGCTCGAGCAATTGTCCGACCGGGAGTTTGAGCTGCTGCAAGGCATTTATCAGGGCAAGTGGGACATTTCCAAGGCGGTTTACAACACCACGGCCGGCGAGGAGCGCACGCTGGTCTTTGTCTGCCCGCGTTTTACCGAAACCGCCTATCTGAAAGCGCTGGAGAGCGCCAACCGGCTGACGCTGCTCTCTCTCCCCATCCTTCTGGTGGTCATTTTTCTGCTGGCGATTCTGTTCAGCCGCAAAATCCGCCGGGCCATCCTGCCGCTGCACAAGGCAATTATCGCGTATGGCGCAGGCCGTCGGGTAGAGGTCAACACAGAAACCCTGCCCATCGAATTCCGGCAGGTGACCGACAGCTTCACCCATCTGCTCGACCGGCTGGAGCAGGTCAGCGCGGAAAAGCAGGCGGCCAATGAGGACAAGCAGCGCATGCTTGCCGACCTGTCCCACGATTTGAAAACGCCGCTGACCGTCATTCAGGGCTATGCGCAGGCGCTGGTCGACGGCGTGGTGCCGCCCGACAAAGAGCGGCAGTATCTGGAAACCATCTGCCGCAAAGCCTCGGACAGCACCGTGCTGATGAATTCCCTGTTTGATTACGTCCGCCTCGACCATCCGGACTATGTTTTACAGGCTGAAACTGCCGATTTGTGCGAATTCTGCAAAAGCTATCTGGCGGAAAAGTATCCCGAAATCGAGTCGCGCGGCTTTTCCCTCTCGCTCGGTCTGCCGGATGAGCCGGTCACGGCCGCTTTTGACCCCCGTCTGCTGCGGCGGCTGCTGGAAAACCTGACCAGCAACGCCCTGCAATACAACCCCGCCGGAACCACGCTGTTCTTCGGGCTGACGGATGCCCCTGACGCCATCCGGCTGACGGTGGCCGACAACGGCGTTGGCATTCCGCCCGAGCTGGCGGATACCCTGTTCGAGCCGTTTGTCACCAGCAACCGCGCCAGAACCTCAGGCGGCGGCACGGGACTGGGCATGGCGATTGTCAAAAAGGTAGCGGAACTGCACGGCGGCTCTATCCGGCTGGTGCGTCCGCCGCATGAAGGCTGGCACACCGAATTCGAGCTGACATTGCCCCGACCGGCAGCACCAACCGAACCCACATAAAAGCAAAAGGTAGACGGAAAACCGTCTACCTTTTTTCATACCGTCAATCCGATGTGCCCGCCGAATCCGGCTGCTCTGCATCGGCATAGATGAGCTTGATATGATACCGTTCGATTTGCTCCAATATGCTCTCCGGCAAAGTCGGCCCGGTGGTGATAATCGTGTCGATCTTGTCCGCATCGCAGAAATTGAACATCTGGCTGTGATAAAACTTCTGGTTGGCCGCCACGACAATGACCCGCCTTGCCGCCGCAATCATCGCGCCTTTGACGGCGGCCTCCGCTTTCAGGCCGGTCGTCAGGCTGAGGTTATCCCACACACCCGAAAGACCGATAAACGCTTTTTCCGCCTGGATGCTGCGAAAAAAATGCTCCGCATCCGACCCTGCGGTACACAGGCTGTGATTGAGCATCTGCCCGCCGGCCACACTGATCAGATGGTCGCTGTCCGAAAGGGTGTACGGGATACTGATCGAGTTGGTCGCAATGTTCACCGGCGGCCGACCCCGAATTTCGGTGGCGATTGCCAAGGTGGTCGTTCCCGCATCCAGAATAATCGTATCATCCCGGTCAATCATGGAAGCTGCCACCTGTGCAATGCGTTTTTTGTCATCAATCTGCGAAATGGAGCGCATATTAAATGGCAGATAGGATTGCTGTGTGGAGATAGGCAGCGAGATTTTACCATGCTGCCGCACAATCAGGTTTTGCGCGGCAAGCGCACGGACATCCTTGCGGATGGTCACCAGCGAAACCCCCAGCTGCTCGGATAACTCCGCCACGGTCAAGGTCCCACGGTCCCGCAGCGCACTCAGGATATACTGACTCCTTGTATTTCCCATATTCCCACCCCTGCGATAATTCGAAAGCAAATTCGAAAGTTTAGAAGTTGAAATTGTTTCCTTTTCTGCATTATAGCATATCGCGGAAAGCATTGTCAACCGGCGTGGACAAGAATATTGGTAAAGATAGACATTGTTGGTTTGTTATTCCGTTTCTCTGCTCGAAATTCAATAAAAGAGAGCGCACTTTCACTCCCATCCTTTCCAGACCAATTTTCGAACAGAGCGCAAAACAGAATGCACAAATTTTCTTTCGAAATTTATACGAAATCAAATTCGAAAATAAATTGAAACTTTATCACAGCTATGGTATATATAGAACATAAAAGAAAAACGATTGCTTCTTTTAGCTTTCGTATTTCACAAAAATCAGTTTCGTATATTTCGAAACAATATGGAGGAGAGCGAAATGAAAAGATTTCTTGCTATGTTGCTGGCCCTGACCATGACTGCATCGTTGGCTGCGTGCGGCAGTTCAAGCGGCAGCACAACAGACACCGCCGACTCCGGCAGCGATTCCGCCGGTTCGGATTACCCCTCCAAGGGGATTGAAGTCATCGTCCCTTATAAGGTTGGCGGCACAACCGACCTGGCGGTTCGCGGCGTGCTGGACGCCATCCCCCAAGAAGTGATTGACCAGCAAATCACAGTGACCAACAAGGAAGGCGGCTCCGGCCTCATCGGCACCGAGGACTTCCTGACACGGGATGCGGACGGTTACACGCTCGGTCTGGTCAACTGCGACCTCGTACTCAATTATGTTTCCGGCGCGACCGACATCAATCCGACCGAAGCGATGATTCCGCTGGCCGCGGTGGAACAGGACCCCTATCTGCTGCTTTCATCCAAAGACGCACCGTTTACCAGCTTCGCTGAGTTTGTCTCCTATGCTGAAGCGCATCCGGGCGAACTGGTCGTTGGCGTCACCGGCGTCGGCACCGTGCCTAACCTGCTCGGCTCCATTCTGACGAGCGCCGGCCTGCAGGTTGCTTCCGTCCCGTATGACTCCGCACCGGACGCCATCGCGGGCGTACTGTCCGGCGAAGTTTCGCTGTGTATCTCCGCTATGGCACCGGCGGTCGGCAACATTGATTCCGGCGACCTGGTCCCGATTGCAGTGACCTCCGCCGAGCGCTCGACCGCTTCTCCGGATGTCCCGACCATGGCGGAAACCGATGAGCGCTTTGCCGACGTGAACCTGCTCAGCTGGATTATGCTTGCCGCTCCGGCAGGCACCCCGGATGATATCGTTTCTTTCCTGCAGGACGCACTGAGCGAAGCGGTCGCTTCCGATTAGTATGCGGAAACGCGCGAAGGCTTCTACTTTGAGCCGATTACCATCGGCGTTGACGATCTGGCCGACTTTATTGCAGAGCAGTCGGATTATTACACCACTCTGGTTGGCTGACCCAGCCATATAGCATATCTGTAACAGCGGGGCGCGAACCAAACACTCCGTGTTGGGTTTGCGCCCTATTTGTATCCTGCGAGGTGAAAGCGTATGAAAAAATACAACATAGGGATCTCGGTCGTCCTGATACTGCTGTCCGCGCTCATGATCCGCAGCAGCCTGCAAAGCGGTGCGGTGGTACAGGGCACCGCCATGGGGCCGGGCGTCTGGCCGATGATCCTCAGCGTGGCAATGATTCTGTTGTCCGTCATTCTGATCATACAAACACTGGTCCGCCCACGCCCGGAAGGAGAGGAAAAGCCGATTGATTTCCGCTCCGCCGGCATGAAGCGCATCTATATCCTGATTGGCCTGCTGGCCCTGTTCTGCCTGCTGCTCAAGCTGTTCGGTTTCTATGTAGCAATCATCTACCTGATTCCATCGGTCATGTTCCTGTTGGGCGAGCGTCGTCCATTGGTGCTAATCGGGCTGACGGCCGGCATTGTCGTGTTCATCGTTATCGTTTTTGTCATGCTGCTGCAACTGAAAATGCCGGGCGGCATCCTTCTTTCGTTTTAAGGAGGCGAAACTATGTTAGAAAGCTTGATTTCGGTCATCGGCGTCGTCCTACAGCCGACGAACCTGCTCATTATGCTGCTGGGTACCTTTGTCGGCATCTTTGTCGGCGCAATGCCCGGCCTGTCCTCGATTATGGGCCTTAGCCTGATGCTGCCGCTGACCCTTCGGTTTGACGGCTCGACCGGCATCCTGATGCTGTTGGGCGTATTCTGCGGCGCCATTTACGGCGGTTCCATCACGGCAATCCTTGTGAAAACGCCCGGCACCGCGAACTCCGCTGCCACAGTGCTGGACGGCTATCCGCTGACCCAGCGCGGAGAAGCGGCGCGCGCGCTCGGCATTTCCACCTTTGCATCCACTTTTGGCGGCCTGTTCAGCGCAATTATGCTGCTGTGGACCGCACCGCTGCTTTCCAAGGTAGCGCTGTCCTTTACCTCCCCCGAGTATTTCTCACTGGCCATCTTTGGTCTGAGCATGGTCACCAGTCTGTCCTCCAAGGACGTCACCAAGGGCCTCATCAGTGCCGTAATCGGCCTGATGCTCGCCACGGTCGGCATGGATGCGCTGACCGGCGCCAAGCGCTTCACCTTCGGCTCGACCTATTTTCGACGAAGGCACCCCGTTCACGCTCGGCAAAGGCAACCTGCTGCAAGCGGGCAGCGACGTTTCGATTTTTGCCAGCGGCATCATGGTCGCAGAAGCGCTCGATGCCGCAGAGCTGCTGCAAGCCGAGGGGATTTCCGCCGAAATCATCAACATCCACACCATCAAGCCGCTTGACGAGGAGCTGGTGCTGGCCAGCACCGCGCGCACGGGCTGCGCCGTCACCGCGGAAAACGCCAGCATCCTCAACGGCCTTGGCGGCGCGGTGGCCGAATGCCTCGTCGAGCACGCCCCCTGCCCGATGAAGCGCGTCGGCTTCCGCGACCGGTTCGGTGAAGTGGGCAAAATGGAGTATTTGCGCGAAGCCATCGGGCTGACCGCACAGGATATCGCGGCTGCCGCACGCCGTGCGGTTGCGCGCAAGAAATAACTGCATCCCGCCGCCGTGCACAACCGCACCGACGGCAGGCAAATGAGCATCAAAAGGAGGAAAGGCGAATTTCGCCGCAAGCCATGAAAAAGATTATTGTAGCGTCCGACCGCGCAGGCTTTACACTCAAGGAAGCGGTCAAGGAGCATTTGACGGAACTGGAATACGAAGTGACCGATGTCGGCAGCAAGGACACCGGGGACGGCGGCATGGCCTATTGGCAGGCCGCAAAGAATCTGGCGCCGCGCGTCAGCAGCGGAGAATTTGAGCGCGGCATCCTGGTATGCGGCACGGGCATGGGCATGAGCATTGTTGCCAACAAATATCCGAACGTCTATGCCGCACTTTGCGAGAATACCTTCTGCGCGCACAACTGCCGCGCTGTGAACAATGCCAATGTGCTGGCCATGGGCGGCTGGATTACGCCGCCGTATACCGGCATCGCCATCACCGACACGTTCTTAAACACAGAATTTCTCGATGGCGTCACCGAATGGCAGACGGAAAACCTGCCAATCTTTCTGGGCGAAGTGAAAAACATCGAAAAAGAGAATTTCCGCTAAGCCTATCTTTTCTTCCGATACCTCTCTATATACTATCCCCCAATTGAAGGACAGACCCGTTCGCGGGTCTGTCCTACTTTTTTTGCTTTCTTTAGATTTTTTTAGGTTCGCTGAAGGGTCTGTGAATACTGCCGTAGTATCTTAACACCATCAAGAGCAAGCGCTCTTCACCAAACATCGAAAAGGAGATATGAAACATGAAGTCAATGAATCATAAAACCGCAAAAGGCGTTGCCGCCATTTCTCTGGCCATGATGATGGCGCTGCCCGCGCTGACCGGCTGCTCTTCGCTTATCAAGTCCGAGCAGGACGCCGAGCCCGCACAGGAGGCGACCACGCAGACCCAGACGACCACCACCGATACCGCCACCACCGACGCAAAGAGCCAGACCAGCGCGGACACCAAGAGCAAATCCAGCTCCACCACGCAGAAGAAGGCGGCGGTCAAGCAGTCCGGCGGCACAGCCTCTGCCAAGAAGAGCACGAAGCAGTCCTCCAGCAAGTCCACACAGAAGGCTGCAAAGTCCTCCACCAAAACTACAACTACGCAGAAGGCTGCGAAGTCCTCCACCAAAACCACAACCACGCAGAAGGCGGCTTCCGCACCGGCCTCCAGCAAAAAATAATCACTCTGCCGAAACCCGGCACGAAGCAAAAATGAGGTAACTATGAACAACATTCTGGAACTTTTAGAGCACACCGCCGCCGCGCGGCCGGAAAAAACCGCCGTCATCGACGAAAACGGCGCAGATTGCTTTGCTACGCTGCTTGACCGCAGCCGCCGCTGCGGTACCGTGCTCGCCGCGCACCTCTCTCCCACCACACCGGTCCCGGTGCTGCTGGACAAGAGCCGCGAAGCACTGTACGCCTTTTTCGGCGCGGCATACGCAGGCTGCTTTTATGTTCCGCTCTCTCCCGCGCTGCCGCAGCCGCGGCTGGCGCAAATCCTGTCGGTCCTGCAAGCCCCCTGCATCGTGACCGACCGGGAACACGCGGCGCTGGCCGCGCAGCTGCCCGGCGTGGGTCGCATCCTGCTGGTCGAAGAGCTGCTGCAAACGCAGCCCGACGATACGGTGCTGGCGCGCATCCGCCGCCGCGCCATCGACGGCGACCCGCTGTACTGCAATTTCACCTCCGGCTCGACCGGCACGCCCAAGGGCGTGGTCGTCAGCCACCGCTCCGTGCTGGATTTCATCCCTCCCTTCACCGAATTGTTCCGGATAGGTCCGGACGACATCATCGGCAATCAGGCGCCGCTCGACTTCGATGTTTCGGTCAAGGATATTTATTCCGCTCTGCACACCGGTGCTACGCTCGTCCTGCTGCCGCGGCGGCTGTTTTCCCAGCCGTCCGCGCTGATGGACGCGCTCTGCACGCACCGGGTCACTACGCTCATCTGGGCTGTCTCCGCGCTGTGTCTGGTGTCGTCCTTCCACGGATTGGACTACCGCACGCCGGAAACGGTGAACAAGGTGCTGTTCAGCGGCGAAGTGATGCCGCCCAAGCACCTGAAAAGCTGGATGGAGCATTTGCCGCACGCGGATTTCGTCAACCTGTACGGCCCCACCGAGATTACATGCAACTGCACGTACCATAGGATAGAGAGTGGTAGAGATTACACAGCGGGCATCCCGCTCGGGACGGCATTCCCCAACGAGCGTGTCTTTCTGCTGAACGAGGCGGGACAGGAAATACATACGCCGGAACAGGCGGGCGAAATCTGTGTCAGCGGCGCAGCGCTTGCGCTGGGATATTACAACAATCCCGCGCAGACGCAAACCGCATTCACGCAACACCCCGGCCACAGCCGCTATTTGCAGCCCATCTACCGCACGGGCGACCTCGGATGCTGGAGCGCTGCGGGCGAGCTGTACTTCCTCGGCCGGAAGGATTTTCAAATCAAACACATGGGCCACCGCATCGAGCTGGAGGAAATCGAACGCGCGGTGCAGGCGATTGACGGCGTCAGCCGGTGCTGCTGCGTATACGACGCGCAGAAGGAACGGCTGCACGGCTTTTACACCGGCGCGGCCGATAAGGCGGCGGTGCGCACCGCACTCGCGCAGCGGCTGCCGGTATTCATGCTGCCGCGCACGCTCGAGCCGCTGGACAGCCTGCCGCTGACCGAAAACGGCAAAACCGACCGCAAGCGACTGCTTGCACTGGCAAGAAAGGAGATTATATGACCGAACTGCAACTGGAAACCCTGACCGCACAATATGGCTCGCCGCTGTATGTGTTTGACGTACAGACCCTGCGGCAGCGCGTAGCGTTTCTGCGGCGCAGCCTGCCGTCCGGCGTCGGCCTGTGCTATGCAATCAAGGCCAATCCCTTTCTGCTGCACGAGCTGCGCGGGCAGGTGGAGCGTTTTGAAGTCTGCTCCCCCGGCGAGGCCGCCATCTGCCGCCGCCTGCACATCCCCGCAGGGGAGCAGGTCATCTCCGGCGTATACAAAACCCCCGCGGACATCGAGCGGATGATTGCCCAGAAAAACGGCCCGCGCCTGTTCACGGTCGAGTCCGTCCGCCAGTTTGCGCTGCTCAGCCGTCTGGCGGCCCACTACCGCGTCACCATCCATGTGCTGCTGCGCCTGACCAGCGGCAGCCAGTTTGGACTGGAGGAGCAGGAAATCATCCAAATCATCCGCAGCCGCGCCGACCATCCCTTTGTCCTCATCCGCGGCCTGCAATACTTCTCCGGCACGCAGAAGGCTTCGCTCAAGCGCTTGCAGCGCGAGCTGGACACGCTGGATGACTTCGCCTGCGCGCTTGCGGAAAAGCTGGGCTTTATCGTGCACGAGCTGGAATTCGGCCCCGGCTTTCCGGTGCAGTATTTCTCGCCCGAGAGCTTTGACGAAGCCGAGTTTTTATCCGGTTTTTCCGCCATGCTGATGGGCCTGCGCTGCAAGGCGCATGTCACGCTCGAGCTTGGGCGCAGCATTGCCGCCAGCTGCGGCACCTACCTGACCCGCGTGGTCGACGTCAAGCACAACAAAGGCCAGAATTACGCCATTCTGGACGGCGGCATCCATCATCTGGTCTATTACGGACAGCGCATGGCCATGCAGCTCCCCCCCTACCGGCTGTATCCTCCGCGTCTGGGCGAGGCGCAGCCGTGGAACCTGTGCGGCTCGCTGTGCACCGTTAACGATATTCTGGTCAAGCAGATGCCGGTGCCCGACCTCAAATGCGGCGATGTGTTCGCTTTTCTGAACACTGGCGCCTACTGCATGACCGAAGGCATTTCCCTTTTCCTCAGCCGTGCGCTGCCGCGCATCGTGCTGCTGATGCCGGACGGCCGTTCGCTCCTCGTGCGCGACGCGCTGCCCACAGACGAACTCAACTCACCCTCTTACGAAAGGACGGATTATTATGGAACAACTGCTTGCAATTCTGGAGGAACTTCAGCCCGGCGTGGATTACGCCACCTGCCGCACACTGATCGATTCGCACTGTCTGGATTCGCTGACTATCCTCGCGCTGGTCGCAGAGCTGGAGGAGGCGTTTGACATCACCATCCCAACCGTTGAGATCATTCCGGCCAACTTCAATTCCGCCGAGGACATGTGGGCCATGATCGTCCGTCTACAGGAGGAAGGCTAAACGATGACATCCTACTGCTCGCTGCTGTATCTGGCCGTTTTTCTGCCGGCGGCGGTGCTTGCTTACCGTATCCTGCCGCAGCGTCTGCGCTGGGTCGCGCTTCTTGCGGCAAGCTATACGTTTTTCTGGTCGGTCAGCGGCAAGCTGTTGGTGTTTCTACTGTTTTCTACCGTATCCATTCACCATTTCGGCCTTTGGCTGACCGCCGAACAGCAGGACCGTGACCGCCGTCTTGCCGCTGCCGCCCCCGCCGAGCGCAAAGCCATCCGGCAGCGTTTTACGCGGCGGCAGCGGCGCATTCTCCTGTTTGCGTCGCTCCTGCATGTCGGCGTTTTGATTACGCTCAAGTACGCAGCCTTTTTCAGCACCAATCTCAACACGCTGCTGCACGCACTGCGCCTGCCGGTTTCGCTACCTGTGCCCGCATTCTTACTGCCCATCGGCATCTCGTTTTATACCTTGCAGGCCCTTTCCTATCTGCTCGATGTCTACCGCGGCACCATCCGCGCCGACCGCAATCTGGCGCGTCTTGCGCTCTTCCTCGGCTTTTTCCCGCAGATTATGGAAGGGCCGATCTGTCGCTATGGGCAGACCGCGCAGCAGCTCTGGGAGGGCCGCCCGGTCACCTGGCAGGGCCTGACCTTCGGCATGCAGCGCATCCTGTTCGGCCTGATTAAAAAAATCGTCATTGCCGACCGGCTCAATCTGCTCATCAAAACCGTTTTCAACGACTATGCCGTATATAACGGCGGCATCATTGCGCTGGCGATGGTGTGCTACACCTGCCAGCTTTACATGGACTTCTCCGGCACGATGGATGTGGTCATCGGCAGCGCCGAGATTTTCGGCGTGCACCTGCCTGAAAACTTCCGTCAGCCGTTTTTCTCCCGCAGCATTTCCGAATTCTGGATGCGCTGGCACATCACGCTGGGCACGTGGTTCAAGGACTATGTGTTCTATCCGCTGTCCATGTCCGGCCCGCTGAAAAAGCTGACGGGCGCGGCGCGCCGCCGTCTGGGCAACCACTACGGCCCGCTGCTCTCCGGCTCGTTCGCGCTGGGCGTGGTGTGGCTGTGCAACGGTCTGTGGCACGGCGCGGGCTGGCATTACATCTTTTTCGGCCTGTACCACTTCGCGCTCATCCTCGCAGGCAGCCTGTTTGACCCGCTCGCACAGCGCGTGACCGGCCTGCTGCACATCGACCGCAACTGCCTGCCCTACCGCATCATGCAAATCGTGCGCACCGCGCTGCTGGTCTGCGTGGGCGAGCTGTTCTTCCGCGCCAACGGCCTGCGCGCCGGACTTGCGATGTTTCGCACGATGGTGACGGATTTCTCCCTTGGCTCTTTCGCCGACCGCAGCTTCCTGACGCTCGGCATGGACAAGCCGGACTTTATCATCATCGCCATCGCGGTCGGACTGGTGCTGCTCGTCGGCATCCTGCGGGAGCGCGGCGTCTCCCTGCGCGAGACGATTGCCCGCCGTCCCATCGCGCTGCGCTGGTCGGTTTACTATGCCGCATTTTTCTTTCTGGTCATTTTCGGCGCATACGGCGTCGGCTATGTGCCGGTCGACCCCATCTATGCCGCATTTTAAGGAGGTGTGTCCCACTTGAAAAAATATTTTGCGCTCTTTGTCAAAGGCGCTTGCTTTCTGACGCTGCTGTGCGCACTCATGCTGGCCGCCTCCTATCTGTTCATGCCTAAGAACAACCATAAGGCCTTCGGCGTAAACGACGCCGAAATGCTGGCCAGCGGCATACTGGGCGAAAAGGAAAACTCCATTGACGTGCTGGTTGTGGGCGACAGCGAAGCATACAGCTCGATTTCCCCCATGCAGATGTGGGAAGAGCGCGGCTTCCGCTCCTATCTTTGCAGCACCCCCGCCCAGCCGCTCTATGATTCCTACCGCTATTTGCGGCAGGCGCTCGAACGGCAAAGCCCCTCGGTCGTCGTGCTGGAGACGAACGCCATCTTCCGGCCGTACAAGCTCAACGACTATCTGCTCTCCCGCGCGAAAAACCTGTTTTCCGTGCTGCGCTACCACGACCGCTGGAAGGCGCTCAAGGTCAACGACTTCGTCCGTCCGGTGGAATACACCTGGACGGATGACCTCAAGGGCTTCCGCTACAATTCCGCCGTCGCCGCCGCCAGCACCAAAAACTACATGCTGCCGACCGACGCGACCACCCCGATTCCCACGCTCAACGAATCCTGCCTACAGGATATGCTTGCGTTGTGCCGGGAAAACGATGCGGAACTCATATTGGTCAGCACGCCGAGCACCATCAACTGGAATCAGGCGCGGCACAACAGCATCGCCGCCTTCGCCCAGGAAAACGATTTGACCTATCTCGACCTCAACACCATGCCCAAGGAGGTGCCGATTGACTGGGCGCGCGACACGCGCGACCGCGGCGACCACCTCAACTATGCCGGTGCGGTCAAGGTTACCACCTTCCTCGGCAAATACCTACAGGAAACCTATTCGCTGCCCGATGCGCGCGATACCGCGCATGACAGCAGCTGGAATGATGCGCTGGGCCGCTACCGCAATATCGTCCGCGGATAATCTCTCTCCCTTACAGCAGGCGAGGCTGCACCCGATACGGGTCAGCCTCGCCTGCATTTGACTTTATTCGCGCCGTGCTCTATAATAAATGCAATCGGAAAGGGGCGGAGAAAAGCATGCTTGCATACACCTATGTAGAACCGGGGCACTTTGCCCTGCTCGACAAACCCAAACCGGTTCTGCGCGATGTACGCGACGCCATTGTTCGTGTCACCCTCTCCAGTATCTGCACCAGCGACCTGCATATCAAGCACGGCTCGGTCCCGCGCGCCGTTCCCGGCATCACCGTCGGGCATGAGATGGTCGGCGTGGTCGAGCAGGTCGGTGAAGCCGTGCAGACCGTCAAACCCGGCGACCGGGTAACGGTCAATGTCGAAACCTTTTGCGGACACTGCTTTTTCTGCCAGAACGGTTTTGTCAATAACTGCGAGGACCCGGACGGCGGCTGGGCGCTCGGCTGCCGCATTGACGGCGGGCAGGCGGAATACGTCCGCGTCCCCTATGCCGACCAAGGGCTGAACCGCATTCCCGACGGCGTATCCGACCGGCAGGCGCTGTTCACCGGCGACATCCTTGCCACCGGCTTCTGGGCCGCCCGCATTTCGGAAATCCGTCCCAGTGACACCGTGTTCATCATCGGCGCAGGGCCGACCGGCATCTGTACACTGCTGTGCACCATGCTGCACCGTCCGCGCCGCATCATCGTATGCGAAAGCGACCCCGTGCGGCGGCGCTTCGTGCAGGAGCATTACCCCGATGTGCTGACCGTCTCGCCCGCGCATGCGTTGGAGTTTGTGCGGCACAACAGCGGCCACGGCGGGGCGGACGTGGTGCTTGAAGTCGCGGGCACGGAAGACAGCTTCCGGCTGGCATGGGAATGCGCGCGACCCAACGCAATTGTCACCATCGTTGCGCTGTATGACCGCCCGCAAGTGCTGCCGCTGCCCGATATGTACGGCAAAAACCTGACCTTCAAGACCGGCGGCGTGGACGGCTGCGACTGCGCCGAAATCCTGCGGCTGATTGCAGCGGGCGAGCTGGATACGACCCCGCTTATCACGCATATTTTCCCGCTTTCGGAAATCGACGCTGCCTATGCGCTGTTTGAAGCGCGGCGCGATGAGGTCTGCAAAGTCGCTATCACAACCGGAGATTAACCGCGCACTGCGCGGCACAAAAAAAGAACCGCCGTTTGGCGGTTCTTTTTTATCCCATTTTAGTCTACGAGCTTGTCCAGCTCCTTGACATGCTCGGTGCCGGTCGCAGTTCTGTGCTCCGCCTGCTTGGCGTACAGCCCGACCACAGCCGCCGACTTCTTGATTGCCTGCATGGTACCCGCACCGGCAACGCAGCCGCCCGGACAGGCCATGCCTTCGAGCAGATAGCCGTTGTATTTACCGGCCTTAGCCGCCTGCAACATCTTGCGGCACTCGCGCAGACCCTCGGCGTTGACCACGTTGATTTCGCGCTCCGGGTATTTCTCCTTGATGACGTTGACAACTGCCTGCGCCACACCGCCCGAAACCGCAAAGTTACGGCCATCGGTGGAGGCATCGTTAACGCCGTGCGGATCTTCGGGCAGGGACTCCAAATCGACATGGCGCGCGTCGAAAATACCAGTCATTTCCTCAAAGGTCAGCACAAAGTCCACTTCGCTGCGGACATCCTTGCGCATCGCTTCCAGCTTCTTTGCCGCGCAGGGACCGATAAAGGCCACCTTTGCGTCCGGATGGTGGTGCTTAATCAAACGTGCGGTCAGCGTCATGGGCGTCAGCGCCATCGAGATGCAGTCCGCCTGGTCGGGGAACATCTTCTTTGCCATAGCCGACCATGCCGGGCAGCACGAAGTGCCCATATACGGCAGCTTTTCCGGCACTTCCTTGACAAAGTCATCCGCTTCCTGCGCCGCGCACAGATCCGCGCCAATCGCAACTTCCAGAATATCGGCAAAGCCGAGCTGCTTCATCGCAGCGCGCAGCTTGCCCGGCGTGACCTTGGGGCCGAACTGGCCGACAAAGGCCGGAGCGACGGCAGCGTATACGCGCTCGCCTGCCTGAATCGCACGGATTACCTGGAAAATCTGGGACTTGTCCGCAATCGCGCCGAACGGGCAGTTGACCAGACACATGCCGCAGGAAACACACTTTTCATAGTCGATATCCGCCTTGCCGTTCTTGTCGCTGCGGATGGCGTCCACGCCGCAGGCCGCGGCGCACGGGCGCACCTGATGAATGATTGCGTGATACGAGCAAACGTCCACGCAGCGGCCGCACTTGATGCACTTTTCCTGATCGATATGCGAGCGACCGTTATAGCGGTCGAGCGTGATGGCGCCCTTGGGGCAGACTTCGACGCACGGATGCGCCAGACAGCCCTGACAGCCGTCGGTGACCATAATCTCGTTTTCCTTGCAGGCGTTGCAGGCAAACTTGATGATATTGACCAGCGGCGGCGTGTAATAGGTTTCCTCGCGGGTCGCAGCTTCGATGTTGTCCGATACCGGCGAATGCTCCGCCGCGTTGCGGCAGGGCAGGCCCATCGCCAGACGCAGACGTTCACCGACGATAGCGCGCTCAAGGAAAATATCGTTGCGGAAATTGCCGATTTCGCCCGGAATGATTTCATACGGGAGCGCTTCGATTCGCCTGTCCGTCGGCCACTCCGTGTGGTAAGCCATACGGGCCACCTCGCGGAAAATACGACGGCGGATCTCCTGGATGCGGGTCTCTACGCCTCTCATGATTTACATATCCCCCTTGTATTCAAGTCGTTCATTTGGATGCAGGGCGGTACATTGCCCCTTGACAAGGGCATATCCATACCTATTATCAGAATACCGCAAAGCAGGAATCTTGTAAAGACATAAATTGTAGAATATTTAACAATTTTCCACACCTGCTTTTTGCACATTCTGTCGAGCGGAATAGCTGGTCAGCGATCAATACACATATTCAAATTCCAAATCGCCGATGACGACAAAATCCCCCTCCTGCACGCCCATCTGCTCGAGCTTGTCGTATACGCCCGCGCTCTTGAGCATGCGGTCCATATACTGGCGGGATTCGTAGTCGTCTACGTTGACCGAGCCCATGATTTTATCCACCCATGCGCCCGAGACCACATAGTAATCGTCCACCTTTTCCACCGTCCAGTCGCGCTCGCCCGTGGTGTCCTCGGGCGTTTCGACGAACTCCGGCTCATAGGTGAACACTGGCGGCAGGGTTTGCAGCTCGTTCCACGTCAGGCGCATCAGCTCGGCCACGCCCTGATTGGTCGCGGCGGACAGCTCTGCAAACAGAAAACCGTGCTCCTCGGCGTATTTTTTCAGTTTTTCGACCGGTTCGCGGTCGTCTCCGAGCAAGTCGACCTTGTTGGCCACGATAATCTGCGGCCGCGCGGCCAGAAATTCGCTGTAGCCGACAAGCTCGGCGTTGATTTTTTCGATATCGTCGAGCGGATCGCGGCCCTCACTGCCCGCAGCATCGACCAGATGCAGCAGCAGGCGGCAGCGGTCGATATGACGCAAAAAGTCATGTCCCAGACCCGCGCCCTCAGCCGCGCCCTCGATGATGCCGGGGATATCGGCCATAACAAACGACTGCTCTTCGCCAACCGACACCACACCCAGATTGGGCACGAGGGTGGTGAAATGGTAATTGGCAATCTTGGGCCGCGCCGCGGAAACCATGGAAAGCAGCGTCGACTTGCCGACATTCGGGAAACCGACCAGACCCACATCCGCGAGCAGTTTCAGCTCCAAAATGATGTCGCGCTCAACGCCCGGCTGGCCGGGCTTGGCAAAGCGCGGCGCCTGACGGGTGGGGGTGGCGAAATGTGTGTTGCCCCAGCCGCCGTTGCCGCCCTTGGCCGCGACAAATGGCTCGTCATCCGACAGGTCCTTGATGACCTGACCGGTTTTCTGGTCGCGGATGATGGTGCCGCGCGGCACGCGGATAATCAAATCCGCACCATCCTTACCCTTGCAGCGCTTGCTGCCGCCATTTTCGCCCGCGCCGGCAACATATTTCTTCTTATAGCGAAAATCCAGCAGCGTGGACAGGTTATCGTCCACCTTGAAGATGACCGAGCCGCCGCGGCCGCCATCGCCGCCGTCCGGCCCGCCGGATGCGACATACTTCTCACGGTGGAAGCCAACCTTGCCGTCGCCACCCTTGCCGGATACAATTTTAATTTTGGCAATATCAATAAACACAGGAAATCCTCCTTTCATACGGTTGTTAAAACAAAATCCCAGACAGTCGTCTGGGATTTTGTCTATACTCAATTGTTTACTGCGGGTAAACGGAAACCTGCTTGCGGTCCTTGCCCAGGCGCTCGAAACGAACAACGCCCTCGACCTTTGCAAACAGAGTGTCGTCCTTGCCGCGGCCTACGTTCAGACCCGGATGGATCTTCGTGCCGCGCTGACGGACGAGAATGTTGCCCGCCGGAACGGTCTGACCGTCCGCGCGCTTGACGCCAAGGCGCTTTGCCTCAGAGTCACGGCCGTTCTTGGTCGAACCTACGCCCTTTTTATGAGCGAAAAACTGTAAGCTAATCTTCAGCATCTGTGTGCACCTCCATTACGCTCAAAAATTCCGAATAATTCTGTTCCAGCTCGGTGAAATGCAGCCGGAGCGCTGCGAGCGCGTCCTGCCCGCGTTCCATCCCCGCGCCTTCGGGCAGGGTGATGCGGATATGCGCGCCGTCATCCTCGATCAGGGTATCGACCGGGATGCGCTGTACGTCAAACAGCAAAGCATGGGTCAGCATGACCGCGCTGGAAATCGCCGCGCAAACGATGTCCTCGCCCTCGTCCGCGTAGCCCGCGTGACCGAGGATGTCCACCGAAAGGAGTTTGTCCCCCCGCGACGAAAATGTGACCTTCGTCACAGCCTTACGCCTTGATGGACGCGATGGTCACCTTGGTGTACGGCTGGCGATGGCCCTGACGCTTGCGGTAACCCTTCTTGGGCTTCATCTTGAAGATGTTGATCTTCTTGCCCTTGCCGGTCTTTTCCACCGTGCCGGTTACAGCGGCGCCGGAAACGTAAGGAGCGCCGACGGTCAGTGCGTCGCCCTCGCCTACGGCCAGAACCTCGTCAAACGTAACGGTCGCGCCGTCCTCTACGCCGAGCTTCTCCACGTAGATCACGTCGCCCTCAGATACCTTGTACTGCTTGCCGCCAGTTTTCAAAATGGCATACATGTTGGTTTTCCCTCTCTTTCGTTGTAGAGTCACGCTTGGCACGGCGGCGACCGGGATTCGGGCGCACTTAACAGAGCCAATGCACAATGCGGCTTTTAGTAGCATAACACAAGCGGCAGGACTGTGTCAAGTCCTGCCACGCGTTTTTTTGAATTTTATGCGAAGAAGCTCGCCACAAAGGCATACATCCCGCTCGGTACAGTGGTTGCGCTGCCGGTGGCGGCGCGGTCCATGCTGACAAAGCCTTTATCGCCCTCCGCCAGACCGATGACCCGGTCGGGGAACAGCACCCAGCAGGTGCAAGCGGGCGCATCCCCGTCAACGACGGTATAGCCCTCGGCATTGTCACGGTAAGCAGCCAGCTTATCCTGCAAGTATCCGGCGGGAATGCTCAGATACTGATACTGCGAGCCGGTGCTGCGCACCGCATATACGCCCTCGGTCAGCTGCAGGATGAGGGCGGTGAGGTCATCGGTCTGCGCTGTGGTCGGGTCGGGCAAAGCCGCCGTCAGCCCTGCGAGCATGGTCTGGTTGTCCTGCGTCAGGGTGTTGACCTGCTCGGACAGGCTGGTTTTTTCGCCGTTCAGCGTTTCCACCTGCTTGTTCAGTTCATCAATCTTGCCGCCGCGCGACAAGAACAGGACGAAAAACAGCAGCGCCAACAGGAAAAACACCAGCACCGCAATACAGAGCAGCATGCGGTAATTGAGTTTTACGGGCTTTGCGGACGAACGGCGCTGTGCCGCGGTACGATCCATGGGAGTCCCTGCAATGCGGTCTCCAATCCGGTGTCCGGATGCTCGTCTATCGCCCATCACTTTGCGGGGTTCTCGATGACCTTGACCTCGCCCGAAGCGCAGCCAACAATCATCCGTTTGCACATGTTGAGGAACAGGCCGTGCTCCAGCACGCCCACGATGCCGCTGATTTTCTCGCGGACATCCTCGATATCGAAGCCCGCGCCGAGGTGCAGGTCGGCAATGAAGTTGCCGTTATCGGTGACAAAGGTCTTGCCGTCGCGCACGCGCAGCACCGGATGGAAACCGTACTCCTCCATCTTGGCCATCGCCTGCTTGGAGCCGTACTGCGCAATCTCGACCGGCAGATGGAACGCGCCAATCTTGTCGACCAGCTTGCTCTCGTCCATAATCCAGATAACTTGCTTGGCCAGCGTTGCGACCACCTTTTCACGGTACAGCGCGCCGCCGCCGCCCTTGATGGCGTTAAACTGCGGGTCGATTTCGTCCACGCCGTCGATATCCAAATCGACATGATCGACCTGATCGATTGTCAGCAACGGGATGCCCAGCTCGCGCGCCTGCGCTTCCGTGGCCTTGGAGGTCGGAATCGCCTGAATCTTCAGACCGTTTTTGACCATTTCGCCCACTGCGTTGACCATATGATAAGCGGTCGAACCGGTGCCCAAGCCGACAACCATGCCGTCCTTTACGTATGTAGCGGCCTTATCGCCAGCCAGCTTTTTCATATCCATTGTTTTTTCCTCCCTGCCATCCGCGCCGGTTGCTCCCGGCATCCTGATTTACCTTTATTATAAAATGATTGGCAAAAAAGGTCAATCATTTCCGTGCAAAAGCAGGGCGGTTTATACGTGGTTTTGCAGCTTGGCAGCCTTGAGCGTGTTTTTCATCAGCATGGTGATCGTCATGGGGCCCGCGCCGCCCGGCACCGGCGTCATAAACGATGCCTTTTCCGCCACCGCAGGGTCCACGTCGCCGCAGACCTTGCCCTCGGCGTTGCGGTTGATGCCCACGTCGATAACAACCGCGCCGTCCTTGACCATATCGGGCGTGATAAAGCCCGCCTTGCCGACCGCGGCGACCAAAATATCCGCGCGGCGGCAGACCTCGTCCAGATGCTGCGTGCGGCTGTGGCACATGGTCACCGTGCCGTGACGGTGCAGCAGCAGCATGCTCATCGGCTTGCCGACGATGTTCGAGCGGCCGACCACGATGCACTCCTTGCCCTTGGGGTCAATGCCGTATTCGTCGAGCAGCTCCATGACGCCCGCGGGCGTGCAGGGCACAAAGTCAAAATTCCCGGTCATAATCTTGCCGACGTTGACCGGATGGAACGCATCGACGTCCTTTTTCGGGTCGATGGCGTCGATGACCGCCTGCTCGGAAATATGCTTCGGCACCGGCATCTGGCACAGGATGCCCGAAATCTGCGGGCTTTCATTGAGCTGCGCAATCAGACCGAGCAGCTCCTCCTGCGTGGTTTGCTCGGGCAGCGCATACTTCTCGCTGTAAATGCCGCATTCGGCGCACGCCTTTTCCTTGTTGCGGACATAAATTTCGCTGGCCGGGTCGTTGCCTACGATGATGACCGCGAGACCGGGCGTGATGCCCTGCTTTTTCAGTTCCGCGGTCTCCGCCAGAATGCTGCCGCGCACCTTGGCCGACAGCGCCTTTCCGTCCATTCTTACTGCGCTCATAATGAGATCCCCCTTAGTTTTCCTTCTGTTTTTCCGATTCGGTTGTCGTCGATTGCGTTTCGCCCGCACCCTTTTCCGCCGCTTGCGCGGGTTTTTCCGTTTCGGGCTTTGCCTCCGCAGCGGCGGACGCCTGCTGCGCGGGTTCCGCCTTGGGCGGCACATAGAATGCCTTGGCGACCTTCAGGCGGTTGTACGTTCGCACCAACAGCGCCACTGCCACGATGCAGCTGATTGCCGCGAGCACCTGCGAAACACGCAGCGTGCCGATATACAGGCTGTCCGTGCGCAGGCCTTCAATCCACGCGCGGCCCAGACCGTACCACGCGACATACAGCAGCGCCATCTCGCCCGGGAATTTGCGCCTTTTCGAGTAAAAATGCAGCGCGATAAAGCCCACCAGATTCCAGAGCGATTCGTACAAAAAGGTCGGGTGCACGGCCGCTGCGCCGTCAATCGACATGCCCCAGGGCAAATCGGTCGGGCCGCCGTGCGCCTCGCCGTTGACGAAATTGCCCCAGCGGCCGATGCACTGGCCAATCAGCAGGCCGAAGGCCGCCAAATCGCACAGACTGGCAAACGAGAGCTTTTTGATGCGGCTGTACACGTACAGCGCGATGACCACGCCGATGACCGCGCCGTAAATGGCAATGCCGCCGTTCCAGACCGCGACAATCTCGCCCGGATGCTGACTGTAATACTCCCATTCAAAGGCAACGTAGTAAATGCGCGCGCAGATGATGCCGACCGGCACGCAGATAATCAGGCAGTCCATCAGATTGTCCGACGTACAGCCAAATTCCTTGACGCGCGCGTTCACATACAGCGCCGCCAGCACAAAGCCGATGCAGATGATGATGCCGTACCAGTAAATATCCTTACCGAATACGTTCGCGGCAACGCGGCTGACCTGAAAATCCAGTCCGAGCGCCGGGAAAGAAATTGCATGTTCCATGATGTTTGCTTCCTTTGCTGTCAGAAATGAGTTACCCGGGCAAAACGACCGACAGGCTCGACCGGTCGCGCTGCGCCCAACGTGCGAATACCGCCTGCACGTCCTGCGGTGCGATGGTATCGAACAGCGCGGCAAAATCCGCATAATGCTCGCCCGCGAACAGGGACGCGGCCTCCTGCCGTGCATAAGCCTCCGGCACATCCAGCACGCGCAGATGCAGGCCGTACAGCGCCTTTTTCATGCGCTCGAACAGCGGCTTTTCCACACCCTCATGCGCCAGACGGGCGATTTCCCGCTCAATGGCCGCACGGGCGGCTTCCGGGTCGCGGCTCTCGCCGCCCAAAAGCGCCATTGCGCCCTCCGGAATCAGTGTATAATCCGTATCAAAATCGCGTCCAATCAAGCGCTTTTCGTACAGCTCCGCATACAGCGGCGCGGTATCACCGCACAGGATGCGCACCGCCAGCTCGCCCAGCAGCGAGCGGCGCAGGCGGCTTTCGCCCGCTTCCAGCGGCGTATCCTTAAAGCCCAGCATGAATTGCGGCCGCGACACCGCCATCCGGCGCGTGACCGTCAGCTCGCTGACCGCCTCGCGGCACTCGCCATAGTGCCGCTGCCCAATCTCGGGCGCGTCGGCGGGCGAATACTGCGCCGCCATGCGGCAGACCTCGTCAAAATCCGCTGTGCCGCAGACAATCAGCGCCATGTTTTTCGGGCTGTAGAACGCGCGGTGACAGGTATAGAGCACCTCGGGCGTGATGCGCGCGATGCTCTCAACGCTGCCCGCAATCGGCACGCGCACCGGATGGTTGCGGTACAGGCCTTCCATCACACCGCAGAACACCTGCCAGCCGGGGGTATCGTCCATCATGCCGATTTCCTGCCCGATGATGCCGCGCTCCTTGGCCACGTTCTCTTCGGTGAAATACGGCGTAAACACGAATTTCAGCAGGATTTCCAGATTTTCCTCAAACCGCTCGGTGCAGGAAAAGTGGTAAGCCGTCATCGTGTGGCTGGTGAAGGCGTTGGGGCTGGCTCCTGTGCGCGCAAACTTTTGCAGCGCGTTGCCGTCCTCATCCTCAAACATCTTGTGTTCGAGAAAATGCGCCACCCCTGCGGGCGTGTCATAGCGCGTGCCCTCGAACGTGAAAGACGCATCCACCGAGCCGAAATTGGTCGCCAGAATGGCAAATGTCTTGCCAAAGCCCTCCTTGGGCAGATAGCACACGCGCAGACCGTTTTCCAGCGTGCGCTCCTCCGCGCGCTCGCGCAGGGCAGACCAAACCTTGCTCATCCTGCCGCCCCCTTCATAAAGTAGACCGTGTCGAGTGCGGTCGCCTGCGCCGCCGCGACGATGCGCGCGCGGTCGACCGTTTTGACCTGTTCGATACGCTCCTCCGCTGATACCATCGTACCCGCGGCGGCCTGTCCCAGCCAGTAGCGCTCCAGCGTCAGCGGGTCGTCCAGCATGGCGCCCCAATTGGTCGTAAGCGTGCGCCGCGCGCCGTCAATCTCCGCGTCCGAGATGTCGCCCGCGCGGCAGGCGTCCAGCTGACGCAGGATTTCGTCGCGCGCGACTGTGAATTTATCGTTTTCAATGCCGGAACACACCATCATAATGCCCTTGGGGGCGATAAACTGCGCGCTTGCGTAATAGCAGAGCGACTGCTTTTCGCGCACGTGCAAAAACAGCTTGGAACTGGTCGAGCCGCCGTACAGTGTTTGGAACATCCAGTAAGCCGCCGCGTCCCCGCCGGTCAGGCTGGCTCCGCCCGTGCGGAAGCCGAGCGACAGCTTTCCCTGCGTGACCGCTTCCTCCTCGATGATTTCGCGCGCGGCCCCCTCCGGCTGCGCGAGCACTTGGGTCTGCGGCAGCACGCCCCCACCGATGCGCGGCTGCGCCAGCGGCGTGTCCGCGAACAGCTGCCCGACCGTTTCGGGCGCAAGCGGCCCGCAATAAAACAGCTCCAGCTGCGCCTCGTCCAGCGCGCGGCGATAGGCCGCGTACAGCTTTTTCTCGGTGATTTTCTCGGCCTGCTCCTTGGTGCCGTACACCGGCTGACCGTATGCCTCATCCGCGCACATCAGTTGAATCAGGCGCAGCGGCGCCCACGTGCGCGGGTCGTTTTTCTGCGCCGCGATGCGGTCGATTAGGTTTTCGCGCTCGCCCGCCGTGTAATCCGGACAGAATACGCCGTCCTGCGTATACGGCTCGCACAGCAGCTCGGCCAGCAGGCGGATGACGCCCGCGGTCAGGCCGTCCGCGCCCGGCGCGCAGCTTTCGTCGATACAGTCGGACAAAAAGCCCACCGCCAGATGCTCGCCTTCCTTGCGCACCACCGCTTCGATGCGCGCGCCATACAGCTCGTCCAACGCCGCGCCGATGGCCCGCAGGTCAGGCAAACGGCGGGTGCCGCGCCGCAGCACATGCGGCAGACAGGCGCGCAGCGCCGCATCCGGCCCGCCCAGCGGCAGCAGCAGCACCGCCCGCAAAACCGCACGCTTGAATTTCGGCGTGGTCACACAGGTCAAATTTACCCCTGCGGCCAGCTTTTTCCGCGTCACTTGTTGCATGATTTCCCTCATTTCCGGAAAAATTTTTCCATGGGCAATATTATAGCATCATTGGGAGTATGAAGCAAACGTATATTATGTGAACAAAATCCGTGTTCTCCGCTATTTTTCCCTTGACACCACGCCAAATATACGGTAGAATAGTCACGTTCGATGTAAAGGCGAAACACTTTACACTATTCAGGGAGGCCCGCCGATGAAAGGCAAACCGCTCGAAATGAGCCTGCTGTTCGACTTTTACGGCGAGACGCTCACGGAAAAACAGCGCGAGCTGTTCGACCTGTATTATAATGAAGACCTTTCGCTGGCCGAGATTGCCGAGCACGCGGGCATCACCCGTCAGGGCGTGCGCGACAGCATCAAGCGCGCGGAACATGCGCTGCGCGAGATGGAGGAAAAGCTCGGTCTGGTCGCCCGCTACGGCGGCACCGAACGGTGCGCGGAGGAGCTTTCCCATCAGGTCACATTGCTCTGCGCGCTTAACGCCGACAAACTGCACAGCCGCGAGGCGGAGGACATCCTCTCCCGCATGGCGGCGCTGCTCGAACAGCTCAGGCAGGAGGCTTAACATGGCATTTGAAGGCCTTACCGAAAAAATTTCATCCGCATTCAAGCACCTGCGCAGCAAGGGACGGCTGACCGAATCGGATATCAAGGAGGCCATGCGCGAAATCCGCATGGCGCTGCTCGAAGCCGACGTCAACTTCAAGGTCGCCAAGGACTTCATCAAGGCGGTCACCGAAAAGGCGACCGACGCGGAAATCCTCGAAAGCCTGTCCCCGACCCAGCAGGTCATCAAAATTGTAAACGAAGAGCTGATTGCGCTGCTCGGCGGCCAGACCACCCGTCTGACCATCTCGCCCAACCCGCCCACCATCGTGATGATGGCAGGACTTCAGGGCGCGGGCAAGACCACCAACTGCGCCAAGCTCGCCGCGCTCCTGCGCAAGCAGCAGCAGCGGCGTCCGCTGCTCGTCGCGTGCGACGTGTACCGCCCCGCGGCAATCGACCAGTTAAAGGTCGTCGGCAAGCAGCTGGACATTCCGGTATTCGACGAAGGGCAGGGCGACCCGGTCGAGATTGCCAAGCACGGCGTGGACTACGCGCGCAAAAACGGCTTCGATTTGGTATTCCTCGACACCGCAGGCCGTCTGCATATCGACGAAAAGCTGATGGACGAGCTGAAAACCATCAAGGCCGAGGTCAAGCCCACGGAAATCATTCTGGTCGTCGACGCGATGACCGGTCAGGACGCGGTCACGGTTGCGCAGACCTTTGACGAGGCGCTCGGCATCGACGGCGTGCTGATGAGCAAGATGGACGGCGACGCCCGCGGCGGCGCGGCCCTCTCGGTCAAGGCGGTCACCGGCAAGCCGATTAAATTCATCGGCACGGGCGAAAAGCTCGGCGATATCGAGCCGTTCCACCCCGACCGTATGGCTTCCCGTATCCTCGGCATGGGCGACGTGTTGACGCTGATTGAAAAGGCACAGGAGTCCTTCGACCAGAAGCAGGCTGCCGAAACCGCAAAGAAAATGATGGCCGGCAAGCTGACGCTGACCGACTTTTACGAACAGTTACAACAGATGAAAAACATGGGCTCGATGGAGGAAATGCTCGGCATGCTGCCGGGTATCGACGCAAAAGCCCTCGCCGGTGCAAAAATCGACGAAAAGCAGATGGCGCACACCGAAGCCATCATCCAGTCCATGACACCCAAGGAGCGGGATAACCCCTCCATCATCAATTTCTCGCGCAAAAAGCGCATCGCGGCGGGCTGCGGCCTGTCGGTCGAGCAGGTCAACAAGCTGCTCAAGCAGTTTGAGGCCATGCAGAAGATGACCCGCCAGCTTTCCGGCCTTGCCCGCGGCGGCAAGGGCAAAAAGCGCCGCGGCTTTCCGGGACTTGGCGGCATGAAGCTGCCGTTCTGACCCCCATTGTTTGTAAAGAAATTTACAATAGATCAATTTCTATTTCAGAGGAGGTGAAACATCCATGGTAAAGATCAGACTGCGCCGTCTGGGCGCGAAGAAGGCTCCGTTCTACCGCATCGTTGTTGCGGATTCCCGTTATCCGCGTGACGGCCGCTTCATCGAAGAGATCGGCACCTATAACCCGCTGACCGACCCGGCTACCGTCAACGTTGACGCTGACCGTGCTCAGGAGTGGATCAAGAAGGGCGCTCAGCCGACCGATACGGTCCGCGGCATCCTGAAGAAGGCCGGTGTGCTGAATTGAGTGAGGCGAACGAAATGAAAGAGTTGTTGACCTATATTGTCAAAAATCTGGTTTCCGAGCCGGATGCGATTGCCATCACCGAGGAGATCGACGGCGATAATGTCACCTTTTCCCTGCGCGTAGCGCCTGGGGACATGGGCCGCGTCATCGGTCGTCACGGCCGCATCGCAAAGGAAATCCGCACACTCATGAAAGCGGCAGGCAATCGCGAAAACAAGCGTGTAACAGTCGATATCCTTGACTGAATCGACGGGAACCCGGTTTCCGGCGAACAACGCCGTATAAAAATCGCCGCAGCGCGGCGATTTTTTTCTTATCCGCGCGCATTTCCGCGCGCCATCCCCCTTGGAAACGGAGGAGGCAACATGCCCAAACAATTTTTAGAGGCCGGCAAAATCGTCGGCACGCATGGCGTGCGCGGCGACCTCAAGGTGCAGAGCTGGTGCGACAGCCCCGAGGTGCTGTGCGACTTTGACACCCTGTATCTGGATGAGAAAACACCCGTGACCGTGGAAAAGGCGCAAGTGCATAAAAACGTGGTGCTGATGCATCTCAAAGGCATCGACACGGTCGAAGCTGCCGAGGCCCTGCGCGGCCGCGTGCTGCATCTGGACCGTGCGGACGTGGAGCTGCCGGACGATTTGGTGTTCATTCAGGACATCCTCGGCTTTACCGTGCACGACCGCCGCACAAACCGTGACGTCGGCAAGCTGCGCGACGTGCTGACCACCAATCCGGCGCACGACATGTATGAAATCAAGACCACCGAGGGCCGTCTGGTCTATGTGCCGGCCGCTAAGCCCTTTTTGCAGGAAATCGACATGCAGGCAGGCGTGATTTATATCGAGAGCATCGAGGGATTGCTGGAATGAAGATAGACATCATGACGCTGTTTCCCGAAATGATTGACGCGGTCATGCGGGAGAGCATCATCGGCCGCGCGCAGGAAAAGGGGCTGGTCGAGGTGCGTGCGACCAACATCCGCGACTACGCGCTCGACAAGCACCACAAGGCGGACGACGCGCCCTATGGCGGCGGCCGCGGGCAGGTCATGCTGGCGGAACCGCTTTACCTGTGCCATGAGGCACTTTGCGCGGGCGCGCATGTGCACACGGTGTTCCTGTCCGCGCAGGGGCGGCCGTTTGACCAGCAAAAAGCGCGTGAGCTGCTCGCGCACGAGCATTTCATTCTGGTCTGCGGACATTACGAGGGCATCGACCAGCGGTTTATCGACACATGCGTGGACGAGGAAATTTCCATCGGTGACTTTGTGCTGACCGGCGGCGAAATCCCCGCAATGGCGGTCGCGGACGCGGTGTGCCGCATGGTGCCGGGCGTACTGCCCGATGAACAGGCGTTTACCGCCGAAAGCCACTGGGACGGGCTGCTCGAGCATCCGCAGTACACCCGCCCCGAGGTCTGGCGCGACCGCGCCGTGCCCGAGGTGCTGCTCTCCGGCCATCACGCCAATATCGAAGCGTGGCGGCGCGAGATGAGCCTGCGCCGCACCAAAGCCGACCGGCCCGACCTGTACGCGCGCTTTGTCCCACGCGACAAGCAGGACCAAAAAATCCTTGACAAAATCGAAAAGCCGGACGGCTGAACCGTCCGGCTTATTATTTTGCCCTTACAGTATGTAGACCTGCGTGGTTTCGTACACCTCGTAGACCTTTTTCAGGGACGCCATTTCCGTACCCGCAAGGCGGCTGCACGCGCGCGCGGTCGCCACCGCATAGCGCGCCATCTCGTCAAACTTGAGCTTGTTGTTCATCGAATTGGCAATCGCACCAACCATTGCGTCGCCCGTGCCGACCGAGCCTTCGTCGTAAATCTTAGGATTGGTGTTGACATACAGCGCCTCGGATTCGTCCTTCGACACCAGCACCGCGCCCTCTTGGCTCATCGAAACGCACACTGCACGTGCGCCCATATCCAGCATCTTGCGCGCCGAAACCACGACCACCTCGGGGTCAGCGGAGGGCTTGTCGCCCACGGCCTCCGCCAGCTCGAAGATGTTGGGCTTGACAAAGTCCGGCTCACATTTCAGCGCTTCGAGCAGCAGCTCCCCTTGCGCGTCGATAATCAGCTTGCAGCCGCGCTTTTTGATGAGCTTGCACAGCTTGCGGTAGTTTTTCAGCGGAAATTCCGGCGGCGTGGAACCTGCCAAAACGAAAATGTTCCCCTCATGCAGGTACATTTCCATGCGGTCGAGCAGGCGCAGGAAATCTGCGTCCTCGATTTTATTGCCCGGTTCGTTGACCTCGGTGTGCCCGCCCTGCGCGTCGATAATCTGGGTATTGACACGCATCTGACCCGAAATATCAACAAAATCATGGTGGATATCGCCGGATGTCAGCATATCCTTGACGATACGGCCATTTGTTCCTCCGCAAAAGCCCAGCGCAACACTGTTGCCGCCGAGCGCCTTGATTGCGCGGGATACATTGATGCCCTTGCCGCCCGGCTCCAGATGGCTGGATACCGCACGATTGAGCTTGCCGACCACAAGCGGATGCTCAATCCGCAGGGTACGGTCCAGCGCTGCGTTGAGCGTTATCGTGATAATCATGGGGCGCCCCTCCTGTTGTATATTTTTCTCTCGCTTTTTATTTTACCGAATCGCGCGCGTAATGTAAATGGTTTTTGTAAAGATTCATGCAAAAGCTCTGCGCGCGCCGCCTCAAAATCCCATCTGCACCAATTCCTGCACAAGCCGCACATAAAAGCCGCGTACATCAAAACCATCGTCCGCCCCCTGTGCGTCGACCAGCTGCTGATGGCTCACGCCCTCGAGCGTGCCGCGATAGCGGCCCCAGCGGGCGGATTCCGGCGTTACCAGCCCATCGCTGTCGCCGTGCGCGGGGTAAAACAGGCCATGCGTCAGCCGCATTGCGGCGTCCGCGTTGTTTTTGCCCAGCCGCGCGCCCCAGCTTTGATAGTAAACGCAGTTTGCATCCGGATGCGTGCGGTTAAACGCCTCCAGATAGGCAGGCGTAAGCTGTTCGCCCGCACGCAGCGCGTCCGGATTCCGGTCGCCGCTGCGCCGCCACCATGCATCATTACCGCGCGCCCAAACCGCAACGCCCGGCCGCGCACACAGCAGCAGCTCGGCCACGCGCGAGCCGCGGTTGGGGGTGGACAGCATCGTAAGTGACGCGACATATTTGCCGTATCCCATCGCGGAAATCAGATGGCGCGCTTCCAGCCCGCCTTTGGAATGCGCAATGATATTGACGCGCTCACAGCCGTACAGATGCAGCATTTTGCGCACGGCTTCGGCCAGCTGCGCCGCGCCGGTTTCAATGCTGCCCCAAGCGTCCTGCCCGCCGAAGCAGATTTCCGCTCCCCGCGCGCGCAGCATATCGGGCACGCGACCCCACGGCACATACAGCCCGCCGTGCTCGGTCACGCCCAGACCGTGCGCCAGCAGGATGGGATAGCGGGTCTTGCAGTCCTGTTTGCGGCTCATTTGTGATATTTGCCGCCCGCGGCGATGTTGAGCGCACGGTACAGCTGCTCAAGCACCATCACGCGCGCAAGGTGGTGCGGGAAGGTCATCGGCGACATGGAAAGCCGCAGTGCGGCCCGCGCTTTGACTTTATCGGACAGTCCGCACGACCCGCCAATGACCAGACAAAGCCGGCTTGTACCGCTCACGGTCAGACGGCCGAGATAGTCTGCCAGCTGCTCGGAGGACATTTCCTTGCCCTCGACGCACAGCGCAATCACCGCCGCGCCCTGCGGGATTTTCTCCGCAATGAGCGCCGCCTCCTTGTCCAGTGCCTGCCGGGTCTCCCCTTCCGAAGGCGTCTGCGGCAAGCGCTGCTCGGGCAGCTCCACCATCTCTAATTTACAATATGCGCCGAGACGCTTGACATATTCGCGCACAGCGTCCGCCCAAAATTTTTCTCCGAGCTTGCCCACGCAAATCAGCCGGACAGCGAGCATACCGCTTCCTCCCCAAACAAAACCGGTGCGTCCATGCGCTCGCGCGGCGCAACCTGCACCGTGCAGTCGGGCAGGCCGTGCAGCGCATTCATCGTCTGCTGCAAAGCAAGCGCCGGCATGTTGTTCTTTTCACTCAGGTGCGCCAGCACCAGATTACGCGCGCCGTGCCGCACCAAATCGGCCGCGAACACCGCACAGTCCGGGTTGGACAGGTGGCCCGCCGGCCCCGCCACACGCATCTTGAGCGGATACGGATACGGCCCTGCCTGTAGCATATGCGGGTCGTGATTGCTCTCCAGCACCACAGTCTCACAGCCGCGCAGCAGCTCAGCCGCCTCACGCGGTACAAAGCCCAAGTCGGTGGCAAAGCCGAACCGGTGGCTGCCGTGTTCGAGTATGTAACCGACGCTGTCCGCCGCGTCGTGCGGCGTGGCAAAGGTTGCGATGTCCACATCGCGCACCCAGAAGCCGTCCCCGCTGTCAAATTCGTTCAGGCGGTCGGCACAGGACGCATCCTTTGCCGCCAGCGCCTCGGCCGTACCGCGCGAGGCAAACACCGGCGCTTTCGCCTTTTTCAGAAACATCGGCAGCCCTTTGACATGGTCGATATGCTCATGCGTGAGCAGGACGGCGGAAACATCCGCAAGTTCAAGGCCGAGTCCGGCCAGCGCCGTGGTAATCTTGCGCAGCGAAACGCCCAAATCAATCAGAATCGCCGTTCCGTCCACCATATACAGGCCGCAGTTACCCGCCGACCCGCTTGCAATGCTGTAATAATACCGCTCCGCCAATGCTGAAACTCCTTTGCTTTCCAAAACAGCGGAGAGGTTGCCCCCTCCGCTGTATCCATTCCTTTTTTACGCGCGCTCGGCAGCGCCCATGGAATCCGGAATCTCGGAGCGGTACATATCCGCACCCAGCGCCACGAATTTCTCCACCAGCGTCTCATAGCCGCGCTCAATATTCTGCACCTGCTCGACCTCGGTCACGCCCTTGGCCGCAAGGCCCGCGATGACCATGGCTGCGCCCGCGCGCAGGTCGTGCGCACGCACCGGTGCGCCCTTAAATTCCTCTACGCCCTCAATGACCGCGATTTTGCCGTCGACATGGATGTTCGCACCCATGCGCGCCAGCTCCTCGGTATAGCGGTAACGGCTGTCCCATACGCCCTCGGTGACGATGCTCGTGCCTTCGGCAAGGCACAGCGCGGTCGTCATCTGCGGCTGCATATCGGTCGGGAAGCCCGGATAGGGCATGGTCTTGATGTTGGTCTTGGTCAGACGGCCCTCACGGCGCACGAGCACCGCGTCGTCAAACTCGGTGACCTCGACGTTCATCTCCTTGAGCTTTGCCGTGATGCACTCCAGATGCTTCGGGATGACGTTCTTGACCAGCACCGAACCGCCGCAGGCCGCAACCGCCGCCATGAACGTACCGGCCTCAATCTGGTCGGGGATGATGGAATAGCTGCCGCCGTGCAGACGCTCGACGCCGCGAATCTTGATGACGTCCGTACCGGCGCCCTTGACGTTCGCGCCCATCGCGTTGAGGAAGTTCGCCAAATCGACGATATGCGGTTCCTTGGCGCAGTTTTCCATGATGGTCTGGCCCTTTGCCAGCACGGCTGCAAGCATGATATTCATGGTTGCGCCGACAGACACCACGTCAAAATAGATATGTGCGCCGTGCAGACCCTCTTCGGGGGCCTCGGCGCGGATGTAACCGCCCTTGGGCAGCGTCACGCGGGCGCCCAGCGCTTCAAAGCCCTTGATATGCTGGTCAATCGGGCGCACGCCGCCGAAATTGCAGCCGCCCGGCATGGCGACCTCGGCAAAGCCGTACTTGCCGAGCAGCACACCGAGCAGATAATAGGAAGCGCGCAGCTTGCGCTCCAGCTCGTGCGGCTTGAGGCTGGGGTGCTGTGTGTTCTGGATTTCCACCGTTGTTGCGTTGAGCAGCCGAATCTGCGCGCCCAATTCGCGCATGATTTCCAGCTGCAGCGTCACATCAATAATCTTGGGCACATTCTCAATGCGAACCGGGCCGTCCGCCAGCAGCGCTGCCGGGACAATCGCAACCGCCGCGTTCTTCGCGCCGGAGATTGTGACCTCTCCATTGAGCGTTTTACCGCCGTTGATTACATATTTGGTCAAACCTACCTACTCCTCACTGTTGCAATACGCGTAACCGTCGCGTGAACTGTCTTGCTACTGTATTCTATGAGCGGACGCGCGCATGCGTGCGCCCGCAAATTTTCTCACCAATCTATTGTACCACAATTTTTGATAAAGGAAAGTTTTTTTTCAATTTTCCTAATCTATAATCGTTTTTTTGGCACAATCCACCAAATATTCACCCGAATCGGTTGCAATCTTCCAAGTCGGCGTAAGCTGTAAACGGCGGTTGCTGTCCACCTCCATACGGTAACCGACGGTCATGGATATAATCTCCTGTACGTCCTGCGCGCGCGCGGCAAATTCCAGCAGCGCGTCCGCCGCATTGCAGGAAACGCCGCTGCCGCGCACGGTGGTATACGGCGTGCCGAAGCTCCAAAGCCCGGTGAGGGTCACGCCGCCGTCCTCGTCAAAATGCAGCGTCAGCACGCGGTTGTGCACCGGCTGGCCCGCAACCGTGCCGGTCATCGTAACGGTCAGCCCATCCGCGTGCAGCGACTCGTCCTCCGCTTGCAGGCCCCAATCAGCAAACAGCTGCCGCGCTGTGCGCAGCGCCGCCGCCTCATCCGCAGGCGCAGCTTGACCGGTCTTGTATTCCGCCTGCACCGTGCCGTCCGCGCGCCACTCAATCCGGCCGCTGTCGCTTTGCAGCAGCACCGTGCCGTCCTCCTGCTCGGTGCGCTCGGCCTGCTCGCCCAGCATCGCCTGCGCGACCAGCTCTTCATCCACGCGGCTGCGGTCGAGCGACAGCGTGGGCAGCACCTTGTCCTGCGGCAGGCGGAACGCATCGTCCAGCTCTCTGCCGTACTCCTGCGTCAGCGTGCGCAAATTCGCCTCCAGTTCTTCCCCGCGCTGGCGGTTCTGCCAGAGCTTGATGCCGAAATTGCCCAGCAGAAACAGGTTGACCGCCAGCAGGATGACAATCAGCACATTTTTTACTTTATCCCATTGCAAGCGGCTTCACCTCCCGTCAGCCTGCGCTGTTCAGATAGAAGCGCGCGGGGACATACGCTCCGTCCTCCCGTGCGCGGTAAGCGACCATCAGGCCGCACGCTTCTCCCATCGCGCCCGCAGCCGCCTGCCGCGCGGGCAGGACGATGCGGCTGGTATCCTGCGCGGCAAAGCGCTGCAAACGCACCGTTGCGGAAACCAGCGCACCGCCCTCAAACGTGAAGGTGGCAAAATCGTTTTCGCCCAGCACCGGCACGCCGCCATACATCTGCGAAAAGACCAGCGTGGTCTGTCCTTCCTCCTGCACCGCCGCGTACAGCGAGGCGTGCGTGTTGGTCTCGCCCACCCGCAGCGCCGCGTCCAGAATCAGGCGGGCGCAGTCCATCTGCGCATCCAGCGCGGACTGACCGCTGACCTCGCCTTCCTCAAACGCACGCACCGTGGTGTTTTCCGCCGAGGAAGCGTATTGCAGCAGGCCCGCGGCGCCCACGCGCAGCGTGCTTACATTGTCCACAAATACACGCACCTGGTCGTTTTGCTCGGCATAAAAATCCGCATAGGCGGTGAAACCGAACGCTTGCAGCAATTCCTCCAACCCGGTACCGCTCCGGGTGGAAAACAGGTTGAGCGGTTGGGTACCCAGCAGCGGCAGGGACAGCGCTTCGCTCTCAAACAGCAGCGTTTCCGGGTACACCGCATACGCCTCGCCCGAAAACTTGCAGGTCAGGCCGCGGAAGGCATCCTGCGCGCTTTCCAGCACGCTTTTATCCGCCTTGGCCGGAGCGGCATACAGGGCGCCGTCTGCCGTGCGCACAAACAGGCGCTCCGTGCCCGCCGCATAGAGGAGCGTCTCCACGTATGTCTCGCTGCCGTCCTCCCAGACGCCGCCCATCCAGCCCGCGATTGCCCCCAGCGGAATCGCGCCGTGATAGCGCAATTCGGCGCAGTCGCCCGCGCGCAGCGCCGCGTTCAGCTCCTCGGGCGCGGCGGGAACCAGCTCGCTGCCCGTCAGCACCTGCGCCCACAAATCGCGCATGGCTGCCACCGCCGCATCAATCTCCGTGACGTTATACTGCACCCCGTACAGCTGCCCGTCCACCGTCAGCGCAAGCTGCACCGGTTCGGCAGCGGCCACACCCGACGAGCGCAGCTCATAGCCCACCGCGCCGCCGAACAGATGGTCGTGCGCGCGCCGCAGCAGGCTGTCCGCCGGCATTTGCGCCACGTTCAGCCCGGTCAGCCAATTGGCGGCGCAAAGTGTGAGCAGCAGCATTACCAGCACAATCAGCGACACATTTTTCGCCGTGTTTTTGACCGAACGCTGCGCGCCTCTCATACCGGCCCCTCCTCCCTGTTCGGGGTCAGGTCGGTCGGCAGGGTGATGGTGACCGTCGTGCCCGTGCCGTACTCACTGGCCAGCGCAATCTTGCCGCCATGCTGCTCGACAATCTCCTTGGCGATGGCAAGGCCGAGGCCCGTGCCGCCCGCGGCGCGGCTGCGCGCCTTATCCACGCGGTAAAAGCGCTCAAACAGGCGCGGTACGTCGGCCGCCGGAATCCCAACGCCATCGTCCTCCACCGTGATGCGCACGCGGTTTTTCGCCGGCGCGCAGGCCGACAGGCGGATATGGCCGCCCGACGGTGTATACTTGACCGCATTGGACAGGATATTGACCACAACCTGCTCGATGCGCTCGCGGTCGCCCACGATGGACGGCAGCGTGTCCGGCGCGTCCACAATCATCTCGTGGCCATTGTCCTGCACGGTCAGGCGCATGGCATTGGCCACCTTTTTCAGCAGCTCGGACAGTGAAAAGCGCGTCATGCGCAGCTCCATGCGCCCGTAATCCAACTTGGACAGCGTCAAAAGGTCGGTCACGATACGCGCCATGCGCTCGGACTCGCTCGAAATGACGCCGAGGAACTGCTTTTCCGTATCCAGCGGGATATCGCCCGCAGCATCGAGCAGTGTCTCGGTGTACGAACGGATATTGGTCAGCGGGGTGCGCAGCTCATGCGACACATTGGCGACAAATTCGCGCCGCGCATCGTCCAGACGGCGCTGCTCGGTGATATCATGGATGACCGCAATCACGCCGCCCTCGCCGTCGAGCGCACCGTAAGGCGCGAGCGTGACCGACAGCACGCGGTCGCGCCGCGTAATCTCGCTGGTCAGGAAGCTGCGCATGGCGGTCTCGTCCGAATTCGGCATATCCAAATCGGCAAACATCTCGTCAAAGCTCAGATGGTCCTCCATGCGCACGCCCAGCAGATTCTCGGTTGCCGGGTTCATATGGATGAGCCGGCCGTCGGTGGTAAACGCGGCCACGCCGTCGGTCATATGCAGGAACAGGGTGTTCAGTTTGTCGCGTTCGCCCTGCACCTCGCCCACCGTGCTTTTCAGCCGCCGCGCCATGTAGTTGAACGAGCGCGTCAGCTCACCGATTTCGTCGGAGGACTGCACGCCCAAATCCTGATCGAAGTTGCCCTCCGCAATCGAGCGCGCCCCCTCGGTGATGCGCTCGATTGGTGTGGTGATGGTCTTGCTCAGCAGGAAGGACAGCAAAATTGCCGCCAGCAGGCCGAACATCATCGCCTGCATGACGATTTGGAAAAAGCGCCACGACAAATCGGATATCTCGCTTTTATCATCCGTGATATACACGATATAGTCCACGCCGCCGTCGCCGTCCTTGTCGATGGGCACGGCAATATCCATCATGCTGTCGGACACGGACGAGCGCGCGCCAAGCTCGCCGGCCATCGCGGCGACGATATTGCTCGTCCGGGTCAGCGTGATGTTGGGGTTGGAGCCTTCCAGATACCGTCCCTCGGCGTCCAGAATATAATAATTGCGGTAATCGTCGATTCCCAGCGCGCTCTCGCGCGCCTCAATGACGGTCTGCAAACCGGGCGCGCCCTGCTCGGCAGCCGCATCCGTGAGGGAATCCATCGTGCTCGACTGGTTGAACACGTTCTGCATCTGCTCATAGAAGCTGTCCAGATAAAACGTGTTGACGCTGTTGATGAGAAACGTGCCCACCACCGCCATGACCGAAACAATCATCAGCACCAGAATCAGCACCAGTTTCATGTGTAAGGAACGAAACAAACAAACACCTCCGGCATGCGGAGCGTAGCCGCGCCGTTTTTCTCTCTATCCCGTGCACGGAGCACGGATTTATTCGTCGCTGAAATAATAGCCCATGCCGCGTTTGGTCATGATATAGCGCGGGCTGGCAGGCTGGTCCTCCACCTTTTCGCGCAGGCGGCGAATCGCCACATCGACCGCGCGCAAATCGCCGTAATATTCATAACCCCAGACCTGCTCCATCAGCTCCTCGCGCGAAAACACGCGGCCGGGCGAGGCAGACAGGAAGCACAAAATGTCAAATTCCCGCGCGGACAGCTCGAGCGCCCGCCCATTTTTGTACACCATACCGTTGTCCCGTGAAATGCGCAGGCCGCCGCCCGACGGCACAGCGGGCTTTTCCCGCTCCTCGCCGGACAGCGTGCGCCGCATGTTCGCCTTGACGCGCGCCATCAGCTCGCGCATGGAAAAGGGCTTGGTGATATAGTCGTCCGCGCCCAGCTCCAGACCGAGCACCTTATCGGTTTCCTCCTCGCGGGCGGTCAACATGATAATCGGGGTATCCTGCTTCTCGCGGATATGCTTGAGCACCGCAAAACCGTCCATCGAGGGCAGCATCACATCCAGCAGAATCAAATCGGGCGCATCCTCGAGCGCGGCGTGCAATCCGTCCGCGCCGTCATAGGCGACCAGCGTATCATAACCCTCGCGCTGCAGATTGAACACCAGAATGTCCGCGATTGCCTTTTCGTCCTCAACGACCAGAATTTTTTTCTTCTCCATAATTGCCTCCTTCCCGAAAGGGGGAACGGGTGCCGTTTCCCGGTTAATACAGCCCCTTGAGCTTGGCGCGGTACAGCGCGACCACCGTCTTGGCGTCGCGAATCTCGTTGCGCTCGACCATGGCTTCCACCTCGGCCAGCGGCAGCCGCACCACTTCGACAAATTCATCCTCATCCGGCTGCATTTCGCCGTCGGTCAAATCAAGCGCGGCAAACAGATGCACCACCTCGGTCAGAAAGCCGGGGGACGGATACACGCAGCCCAGCGGCACCATGCGCGCCGCCGTGCAGCCGGTTTCCTCCTTCAGCTCGCGCGCGCCGCAGTCGGCAAAGCTCTCGCCCTCGCCGTGGTCCAGCTTGCCCGCCGGGATTTCCAGCAGCTCCGTATCATACGGATAGCGGAACTGCCGCACCAGCAGCACGTTGCCGTTCCGGTCAATCGGCAGCACGCCCACGCCGCCGACGTGCTCGCACACCTCGCGCAGGGCAGTCTTACCGTTGGGCAGCTCCACCTCATCCAGCCGCGCCTTCATGATTTTCCCTTCGAAAAAATAGCGATGGGACAGCTGCTTTTCCTTCATATTCATGTTTCTTGCTCCTTTTCACGGCTACCGAAGCAGCGCAGCACATACGCGGTCTCCGGCGGCACGGAAATGTGCACGCCGTGGCTGTCCGCGTCTTCAAAGCCCTCTCCGCTCATCACATCCGCTGCGTAAACCGCCTGCACACAGGTGCGGATATGGTGATGGCCGCGGTTGACGACCACCATCAGGCGGGAGGTATCACTCACGCGCTCATATTGCAGCAGCGCGCCATGGCAGCGCACAAACCGCAGCTCCCCGTCCGCCAGCGTTTGGCTGTCCGCGCGCAGCGTGCACAGGCGGCGATAAAACGCGAGCAGCTCGCGGTCCTCCTGTCCCCACGGATAGGTGCGGCGGTTGAACGGGTCCTCAAAGCCCTGCCGCCCGGCCTCGTCGCCGTAATAAATGGTGGGCGAGCCCGGCATGGTAAACTGAATGACCGCCGCCAGACGCAGCTTGCGCAGCGCGGTGGCCAGCCGTTCGGGCGGCAGCTCATACTGCGCGCGCCCGTCGCGGTCCATGCGCCATTCCTCCTCGGATACGCCCAGCAGCGTCAGCGCGCGGGCCGTATCGTGCGTGCCGATGACGTTCATCAGATTGTAAAACACATCCCGCGGATAATTTTCGCGGATGCATTCCATAGTTTCGGCAAAATGCTCCGCTGTACCGCCGCCCAGAAACGCCAGAATCGCGTCGCGCAGCGGATAGTTCATCACGCTGTCCAACTCGCCGCCCTGGAAATACTTGCGGCGCTCGGAATAGGCGATTTTGTTGGAGGCGTCCTCCCAGACCTCGCCAATCACCAGCGCATCCGGTTTTTCCCGCTTGGCTGCGGCGTTGAGGCGCCGAATGAAGGCGTCGGGCAGCTCGTCGGCCACGTCCAGCCGCCAGCCGGACGCTCCCAGCCGCAGCCAGCGGCGCACGACGCTGTCCTCGTTGTCGATGATATAGTCGAGATAGCTTTCATCCATCTCGCGCACCTGCGGCAGCGTATAGATGCCCCACCACGAGCCGTATTTGTCCGGCCACTCCTGAAAATCATACCAGCGGTAATAGGGCGAATCCTTGGACTGGTGCGCGCCGAGGCTGTTGTACCGGCCGCGGGCGTTGAAATAGCGGCTGTCATAGCCGGTGTGGTTGAACACACCGTCCAGCACCACGCGCATGCCGCGCGCGGCGGCCTCCGTGCATAGTGTGCGGAAATCCTCCTCGTTGCCCAGCAGCGGGTCGATGCGCTTATAGTCGCCCGTGTCGTACCGATGGTTGGAATACGCCTGAAACATCGGGTTGAAATAGATGGTGGTCACATGCAGGCTTTCCAGATAATCCAGCTTGCTGATGACCCCGCGCAGCGTGCCACCGAAAAAGTCGTTATTGAGGATTTCTCCATTCTCATTCGGCCGATAAACCGGAATATCATCCCAGTTTTCATGCAGCACGCGCGGCGCAATCCCCTCCCCCTCGGGCTGGACGGGCATTTTGTCCCGACAGAAACGGTCGGGGAAGATGTTGTAGGTGATGCCCCGGCCGAACCAGCGCGGCGGCTGATAAGCGGGGTCGTATACGGTCAGCTGATATTTGTCGCCCAGCGTGTCGATAATCTCCGCGCGTCCGGCATAGCCGCGCGCGCAGTAGCGCGGGCCGTCCGCCGTATCCATGGTGAAATAGTACCAGTACAGCCCCGGATGCGACGGGGTAAAGCTGGTCGTATAGTGGTCGCGCGCACCGACAAGGCCGTACCACCGCATCGGGAACGCTTCCGGCTCCTTGCCGTCCTCCTCCACCCAGAGCGTGATGTGCTCTGTGCCGCGTTCGCGCTTGGGATAGGTGGAAAACTCAACCGTCTGTCCGGCAGGCACCGCGCCATACGGCGTTTTGCAGGCCTGACTGCGGGAGTGAAACATACAATTGGGAATGGTATTCAATTCATTTCCCCCAAACATAAAAACTCTTTATATAGTATAGCACGAACGATGCGCAAGGTAAACAAAAAACGATTTTTGCGCACCGTTTCATCCGTTATGCCGCCGGTCCGCCGCATTGTGCGCATTTACACCCGCATTTTCATAGCATGATAACAGCCGCCGGTGCGCAGTTTGCCCCTTGCAGTCCAGAAAAGCGGTCCCGCGCGGTTTGCATGGGGCCGTTTTCCGGCTGACGGCGGCCCGAACCGATGAAAGGAGGTTTTCCGCCCATGAATCTGCGTGTCCGCCTCAAAAACCCGGTGTTCTGGACACAGCTTTTGATGAGCATTTGCGCCACGGTGCTGGCTTATGCCGGTCTGACCGCCGCGGATATGACCACTTGGGGCGCGTTGCTGGATGTCGCCCGGCAGGCGCTGACCAATCCATACTGCGTGTTCCTGGTCGTGTCCAACATTTGGAGCGCGCTCAACGACCCGACCACCAGCGGTCTGACCGACTCCGACCGTGTGCGGCAGTATGACAAGCCGCTGGAGAAATAACGACAGATGCCACGTGAACAGCAAAGGGGGATGCGGCCGATGGCCGCATCCCCCTTGTTGCGTTATGCCTTTTTGGACTGCTTTTTATACTGTGCAATCGTATGCGCGATGTACGGCTGCACCTCACCGAGCGGAATGCCCAGCGCAACCGCCAGCTCGCCATGCAGCAAATCTTCCGCGCGCTTGCGGTAGCGCTGGTCGACCTGACTGACCCTGCGCCCGTTGCGGCGGGACTTGGCGTAAACCGTCTTAATCAGCTGCACCAGCTCGCGGCAGTCGTGGCTTTGCAGCACCGCCTGATAGTGCTCGCTGGACATGCGCATGCTGTGCGAGGTAAAGCCGTCCTCCTCAATCGTCGGGATGGTCTGAATCAACTGCTCCGCCTGCGCCCGCGAAATGACCGGCCGCGTAAACACCGATGAATCAACCGGGACATAAATGGTTTCCGTTCCGGAAACGGGTGTGAGCGTGTAGTACGGCTTATCCTCCTCCGTATCAAAGGGGGGTTGACCGACGGCCTCCACCCGGCAGACACCGCTGGTTCCGTAACCGATAAATTCCCCCGCCTGATACATGGTACTCCTCCTTACTTTGCCGAAACGCGACGGCGGGCAGCGTTTTCACGCTGCCGCCCGCTGCTTCCTGATAGGATAATTATAGCACATTTTACAGGAAAATGTAAGAAAAATTTTTATTTTCCCGCATACCAGTCCAGATTTTCCGCCGTTTCATGCGGCAGATAAAAGCACAGATGGTCCTTGACCTGTCCGTTGTACAGCAGCTCCGCGCGGTGCAGCGTGCCCTCATACTGAAAGCCGCATTTCTCCAGCACGCGGCGCGAGGCAGGGTTATCCGGATAGCAGGTCGCGCTGATGATATCCAGCCCCATCCGCCCAAAGCCGAAGCGCACCGCTTCACGCACGGCCTCGGTCATGTAGCCCTGTCCCCAATAGTCCACACCCAGCGCATAGCCGAGCGAGCGCGCCGAGCCATATTGCCGCGACGAATCGGTAATCATGCCAATCGAGCCCATCAAACGGCGGTCCTCCCGCCGCTCGATTGCCCAGACGCTCGACTGATTCAAAAAGACCAGATGCAGAATATCGTTTGACTCCATCAGGCTTTCGTGCGGTTTCCAGCCCGCGTTCCGGCCCACCGCCTCATCTTTGGAATAGGCATAGAGCGCCTCCACATCGTCCTCCCGGAAGGGGCGCAGCGTCAAGCGTTCGGTCGTCAGCGTCATGGGATTTGTCTCCTTTTCGTTGGCAAACGAGCAAAAGGGCGCAAAGCCATATGCTTTACGCCCTTTTCTCTGCGTTACTTGATGGTCATCACCTGGTCGCGCGCCGGGCCGACGCCCAGCATGGTGATTGGGCAGCCGATGATGCGCTCCAGCTCGCGGATGTAATCCTGCACGGTCTGCGGCAGCTCGTCAAACGAGCGGCAGTTCGTGATATCCTCGTCGAAGCCGGGGAATTCTTCGTAAACCGGCTCGCAGTCCACCAAATCCATGAAGTTTGCCGGGAACTCGGTGACGGTCTGGCCGTTTTTCAGCTTGTAAGCCACGCAGACCTTGAGTTTGGGCAGGCCGCACAGCGGGTCAATCTTATTGATAACGACCTCGGTCAGGCCGTTGACGCGCACCGCATAGCGCGCCACCACCGCATCGAACCAGCCGGTGCGGCGCGGGCGTCCGGTGACCGTGCCGAACTCGCCGCCTGCGTTGCGGATATAATCGCCCGTCTCGTCAAACAGCTCGGTCGGGAACGGGCCTTCGCCCACGCGGGTGGTGTAGGACTTGAAAATGCCCATGATGCTGTCAATAGCCGTCGGGCCGACACCCGAGCCGATGCAGCAGCCGCCCGCCACCGGATGCGAGGAGGTAACGAACGGATAAGTACCCATATCCAAATCGAGCAGCGTGCCCTGCGCGCCCTCGAACAGCACTTCCTTGCCCTCCTTGACCGCGTTCCACGTCAGGATGGAAGTATCGCATACGTAAGGACGCAGCCGGTCTGCGTACTCGCGGTACTCCGCGATGACCGCATCCGCGTCGATGGCCTCGCCGCCGTACACGCCCGTGATGACGCGGTTCTTGTGCGCGCATGCCTCACGGATAACGGTTTCAAAGCGCTCTGCGTCGACAAAATCGTGCATACGCACGCCGCTGCGCTCAGATTTATCCATATAGGTCGGGCCGATACCCTTCTTGGTCGTGCCGATGGCGGTGCCCTCCTTGGCCTTTTCCGCCTCGCTCAAAGCGTCCAGCTCCAGATGCCACGGCAGGATGCAGTGGCAGCGCGCGTCGATAAACAGCTTATCGGTCGAAACGCCCTTTTCGTGCAGGCCGTCAATCTCGCCCAGCACCGCCTTGGGGTTGACCACCACGCCCGGGCCAATCACGTTCGTGCAGTCCGGATACAAAATGCCCGAGGGGATGAGCTGCAGCTTGTATTTGACGCCGTTCGCCACGACCGTGTGGCCGGCATTATTGCCGCCCTGACTGCGGACAACCAAATCCGCCTTGCCCGCGAAAATATCAATAAACTTGCCCTTGCCTTCGTCGCCCCACTGAGCGCCGAGAATTACCTTACCTGGCATAGGATTTCCTTCCTTTCTGCTCTCGGACATACTTTCAGCATGTCATACAGCTAAAGTATAGCATAGCATCCCGCGCTTTTCAATCCTGATTTGCACCTTTTGACTTGTAAAAGGGCATACGCCGTTGTAAAATATTCGTGTAATGGATAAAAGGAGACTGGAAGGACATGCATTATCTGGACAATGCGGCGACGACGGCGGTGCTGCCCGAAGCCGCCGAAGCGGCCCTGCACGCCATGCGCACCTGCTTCGGCAACCCGTCGAGCCTGCATAAAATGGGAATAGAAGCCTCGCATCTGCTGGAGGACAGCCGGAAAACGGTCGCCGGCGCGCTCGGCTGCTTGCCGGAGGAAACATATTTCACCTCCTGCGGCACGGAGAGCACAAACATCAGCCTGCGCGGGGTCGCGCACTTAAACCGCCACCAGAAGGGGCGCATCATCACGACCGAAATCGAGCATGCAGCAAGCCTGAACACCTGCAAGCAGCTTGCGGCCGAGGGCTTTGATGTGGTGTTCCTTGCGCCGGACGAGACCGGACACGTCACGCCCGCCGCGCTCGCGGACGCGCTGACCGAGGACACGGTGCTGCTGTCCTGCCAACTAGTCAACAACGAAATCGGCACGGTGCAGCCGGTGTCCGAGCTCGGCGCACTGCTCCGCGCCAAAGCGCCGCGCGCGCTGTTCCACATCGACGCGGTGCAGGGGCTGTGCCGCGTAAAGCTCACGCCAAAGAAATGGAACTGCGACCTGATGAGCGTGTCCGGCCACAAAATCGGCGCGCCCAAGGGCATCGGCGCGCTCTATGTCAAAAAGGGGCTGCGCCTGCCGCCCCTCATGTTCGGCGGCGGGCAAGAGAAAGGCCTGCGTCCGGGCACCGAGCCGCTGCCGAACATCGCAGCCTTTGCCAAAGCGTGCGAGATTCGCATGGCGCATTTTGACGAGGATTTTGAGCATGTGCAGCACCTTGCCGACTATCTGCATCAGCAGGCGGCGACATTGCTGCCGGACGCGGCGTTCAACGGCGCGGGCGATATCCCGCATGTGGTCAACCTGTCCCTGCCCGGCTGCAAAAGCGAGGTCATGCTGCGCGTGCTCGAGGGCGATGAAGTCTATGTGTCGAGCGGGTCGGCCTGCTCTAAGGGCAAGCAGAGCGGCGTTTTGAAAGCACTCGGTCTGCCCAAAATGCGCACGGACAGCGCGCTGCGCGTGTCGTTCTGCCCGTCCAATACCGCGGAGGATGTGGACGCCTTTATCGCGGCCGCGCAAAAAGGCCGAAAGATGTTGGTTCGATAACCTTATTATAAAGGAGACGTTATGAAAGAAGTATTGCTGCTCAAATGCGGGGAAATCGTCCTCAAGGGCCTCAACCGCAAAACCTTTGAAGACCGCCTGCTCAAAAACCTGTCCCGCCGCATGAAGCACGTGGCGGACTGCAATATCACGATGCGCCAGTCGGTCGTGTACGTCGAAGTGCCTGAGGATGCGGATGCGGACGCGGTCATGGACTGCGCGCGCCATGTGTTCGGCTTTGCGACCATCTCGCGCGCGGCGGTCTGCCCGGAAAAGACGCTCGAAAGCGTCATCGACACCGCGCAGAGCTATCTTGCGCCGCGCTTTGCGCAGGCAAAGACCTTCAAGGTCGAGACCAAGCGCGGGGACAAGAAATTCCCCATGACCTCGACCGAAATCAGCCAGCATGTCGGCGGCGAGCTGGCCGACCGCTTTCCGGAAGTGCGTCCCTACATGCACGGCCCCGATTTGACGGTGCACGTCGAAATCCGCGAAAAATACGCCTTTGTCCACGCAGGCCCCGAGCCGGGCGCGGGCGGTATGCCCATCGGCTCGAACGGACGCGCGGCGCTCCTGCTTTCCGGCGGCATCGACAGCCCGGTTGCGGGCTGGATGATGGCCAAGCGCGGATTGGAGCTGGTCGGCGTGCACTTCTTCAGCTATCCCTATACCTCGGAGCGCGCCAAGGAGAAGGTGCTCGAGCTGGGCCGCAAGCTGACCGTGTGGTGCGGCCGCATGAGCGTGATGGTCGTGCCGTTCACCAGAATTCAGGAAGAAATCCGCGAAAAGTGCCACGAAGAACTGTTCACGCTCATCATGCGGCGCTTTATGATGCGCATTGCCGAAAAAGTGGCCGTCCAATACGGCTGCGGCGCACTGATTACGGGCGAATCGCTCGGTCAGGTCGCCAGCCAGACCATGCCCGCCATGGGCGTGACCGGCGCGGTGTGCGAGCTGCCCATCTTCCGGCCGTGCATCGGCATGGACAAGGAGGAAATCGTCACGATTGCCCGCAAAATCGACACGTTTGAAACCTCTATCTTGCCCTATGAGGACTGCTGCACGGTATTCACTCCCAAGCACCCGAACACCAAGCCCAAGATGCCCAAAATCCTCGAGGCCGAAAGCCATCTGGATGTGGATGCGCTGGTCGATGAGGCCGTCGAAGGCGTTGAGATTATCCACCTACCGTAAGCAAGAAAGAAGGAAACGCTTCCATGAACGCAGAACTCATTGCCGTCGGCACGGAAATCCTGCTGGGCGACATTGTCAACACCGATGCGCAGGTCATTTCGCAGGGCCTGAGCGAACTCGGCATCAACGTATTTTATCAGACTGTCGTGGGCGACAACCCGGCGCGCCTGCGCCACGTCATCGAGACCGCGCGCGACCGCGCGGACATCATCATCACGACCGGCGGCCTTGGCCCCACGCTCGATGACTTGACCAAAGAGACGCTGGCGACCGTGTTCGGCCGCAAAATGGCGCTGCATCAGCCCTCGCTTGAGCGCATCAAGGGCTTTTTCCAGACCATTGGCCGCGAAATGACCCCGAACAACGAAAAGCAGGCATGGCTGCCCGAGGGCTGCACGGTATTCGTAAACGAATGGGGCACCGCGCCCGGCTGTGCGTTTGAGGCGTACGGCAAGCATGTGCTCATGCTGCCCGGCCCGCCGCGCGAATGTAACCCCATGTGGAAGGAATGCGCGATGCCCTACCTTTACAAACTTGCCGGCGGCTGCATCGTTTCGCGCAACATCCGCGTGTTCGGTCTGGGCGAAAGCAATATGGAAACCATCCTGCACGATATGATGGCGGAAAGCACCAATCCGACCATCGCGCCTTACGCCAAAACCTCGGAATGCTTTGCGCGCGTGACCGCCAAGGCGGACACACCGGAGGAATGCGAAAAGCTGCTCGAGCCGGTCGTGGAGAAAATCTGCGGCCTGCTGGGCGACGATGTGTACGGCGTGGACGTAGATTCGCTTGAGCAGGTGGTGGGCGACGGGCTGCGCGCACGCGGCATGACGCTCGCCGTGGCGGAAAGTTGCACGGGCGGCCTGCTGTCCAAGCGCATCACCGATGTGCCCGGCTGCTCGGACTACTATCTCGGCGGCGTTTGCTCATATGCCAACGAGGTCAAAATGAAGGTGCTGGGTGTGCAGAAAGAAACGCTCGACACGGTCGGCGCAGTGTCGCCCGAGGTGGCCGAGCAGATGGCCGAAGGCGTGGCAAAGGCGCTCGGCGCAGACGTCGGCGTGGGCATCACGGGCGTTGCCGGCCCGGGCGGCGGCACAGACGAAAAGCCGGTCGGTCTGGTGTACATCAGCATCTGGTATAAGGGACAGCACTTCACCCGCAAGATGAAGTCCACAAATGGCCGCGACCGCGTGCGCATGCAGGCAGCTTCCACTGCACTTGATTTGATTCGCCGCAACATTTTTTGAACATTTAAACCCATTTTTGTACGTTTTCTTGACATTCCCAGTCATTCCCTGTGGAAACCAAACAAAATTTTCATCAAAAAAGTCCAGCAATTGTGTAAAATTGCTGGACTTTTGTTCCCCCTTGATGTATACTATATCTAACTAAAGTGAGAGGTATCTGCCTTTATCAGGGCGAATTGTACAAACAGTTGGAAAATTTTCGCAAAGACGCTGTATTTTGGCATTCCGAGCAGTGTAAGAAGTATAAAAGGGAGAGATGCGATATGAAGAAAACACCCGCAGCACCGGCCTGTGAAAAGCGCAGCCAGCTTTTCTATTCGGGCAGGGACTGCCGCGCCTTTGACTACATGGGCGCCCATCCCTTTGAACAGGATGGCGAACCCGGCTATCTGTTCCGGGTCTACGCCCCCGAAGCGGAAAAGGTTTCGGTCATGGGCGAGTTCAACGGCTGGAACCGCGATGTGGACTACATGATGCGCGACGAGCAGGGCATCTGGGAAAAATTCATTCCGCATGTTTCCGAATATGCAGCATATAAGTATAGCGTATGGGCAAAATCGGGCGACGTGTTCGATAAGTCCGACCCGTACGGCTTCCACAGCGAGACCCGCCCCGGCAACGCCTCCAAGGTGTACGACATCGAAGGCTATGAATGGAACGACGCTTCGTGGATGGACTGGCGCAAGGGCCATCTGCCCTATTCCAGCCCGGTCAACATCTATGAATGCCATCTCGGCTCATGGAAGGTACATGAGGACGGCAACTTCTATTCCTATCGCCAGCTCGCGGACGAGCTGGTGCCCTACGTCAAGGAGATGGGCTACACGCACATCGAGGTCATGCCGCTGACCGAGTATCCGTTCGACGGCTCGTGGGGCTATCAGGTCATCGGTTACTTTGCCGCGACCAGCCGCTACGGCACGCCGAAAGACCTGATGTACTTCATCGACAAGGCGCATCAGGCCGGTCTCGGCGTCATCATGGACTGGGTGCCCGCGCACTTCCCCAAGGACGGCTGCGGTCTGGTCGAGTTCGACGGCTCTTACCTTTACGAATATGCCGACCCGCTCAAGATGGAGCACAAGGAATGGGGCACGCGCGTCTTTGACTACGGCAAGACCTCGACCCGCAACCTGCTGTTCTCGTCGGCCATGTTCTGGATTGAAAAGTTCCACATGGACGGCCTGCGCGTGGACGCGGTCGCCTCTATGCTCTACCTCGACTACAACCGCCAGAACGAATGGCGGCCCAACATCCACGGCGGGCGTGAGAACCTCGAGGCGATTGATTTCCTGCGTCTGCTCAACGAATTTATCCTGACCGACCATCCGGACGTCATGATGATTGCGGAGGAATCCACCGCATGGCCGATGGTGACCAAGCCCGGCTATGACGGCGGCCTCGGCTTCAACTTCAAGTGGAACATGGGCTGGATGAACGATATGCTGTGCTATTGCTCGGCCGACCCGTTCTTCCGCAAGGACATGCATGACAAGATTACCTTCTCGTTCATGTATGCATTCTCCGAAAACTACATCCTGCCGCTTTCGCACGACGAGGTCGTGCACGGCAAGTGCTCGCTGATTGGCAAAATGCCGCCTCCGTACGAGAACCAGTTCGGCGGCCTGCGCGCACTGTACGGTTACATGACCGCCCATCCGGGCAAAAAGATGCTGTTCATGGGCGGTGAGTTCGCCCAGTTCTCCGAATGGGCTTACCAGCGCGGACTGGACTGGATGCTGCTCGACTATCCGGCCCACAAGCAGATGCAGACCTATGTCAAGGCACTCAACCACTTCTATCTGGAAACCCCGCAGCTGTGGGAGCAGGACACCGACTGGCGCGGCTTCGAGTGGATCAGCCACGAGGATAACCGCAACAACATCATTGCCTTCCGCCGCATCGCCAAGGACGGCAGCGACATCGTGGCCGTCGTCAACTTCTCTCCGGAGGTACAGGAAAATTACCGCATCGGCGTGCCGCTTGCAGGGACCTATGAGGAGGTTTTCTCCTCGGATAGGGCTGAGTTCGGCGGCAGCGGTATTGCAAACGGCAAGGTAAAGACCGACAGCAAAAAGCCCATGCATGGGCAGGAGCAATCCATCAGCATCCACATCCCGCGCTTCGGCGTGTTGTTCTTCAAGGGCAAACCGCGTGCCAAGCGCCGCACCAAGGCCGAAATCGAAGCCGCGAAAAAGGCAGCGGCGGCCAAAGCCGCCAAGAGCACCCGCGCATCCTCCAAGGCGGTTTCCAAAACGGGAACGCGCGCGGTAGCCAAGACCGGCACGAAGGCCGTGGCCAAAACCGGGGAAAAAGCGGTCGCAACAACCGGCACGAAAGCAGTCACCAAGACCGGAGAAAAGGCGGTGGTCAAGGCAAACGATGCCGGCAAGCAGGATTCTTAAAAGGGGACGCGCCGAAACCGGCGTAAAATAAAACGTAAACCGCAAAAAGGAGAGTTCATCAATGTATCGGAAAAAAGAATGCGTAGCCATGCTGCTCGCAGGCGGTCAGGGCAGCCGCCTCTATGTACTGACCAAAAAGGTCGCCAAGCCCGCGGTGCCGTTCGGCGGCAAGTACCGCATCATCGACTTCCCGCTTTCCAACTGCGTCAACTCCGGCATTGACACGGTCGGCGTACTGACCCAGTACGAGCCGCACGTGCTCAACGCCTATATCGGCTCCGGCCAGACCTGGGACCTCGACCGCCTGCGCGGCGGCGTATACGTCCTGCCGCCGTACCAGAAGGGCAAGACCTCCGAGTGGTACAAGGGAACCGCCAACGCCATCTATCAGAACATCCAGTTTATCGACGATTACGACCCGGAATATGTCCTGATTCTGTCGGGCGACCATATCTACAAGATGAACTATAACAAAATGCTCCAGCAGCACAAGGAAACCGGCGCGGATGCGACCATCGCCGTGCTCGACGTGCCGCTGACCGAGGCATCCCGCTTCGGCATCATGAACTGCAAGCCGGACGGCACGATTTACGAATTTGAGGAGAAGCCCAAGAATCCGAAATCCACGCTTGCATCCATGGGCATTTACATCTTCTCGTGGAAGAAGCTGCGCAAATACCTGATTGACGACGAGGAAAACTCCAAGTCCTCCAACGACTTCGGCAAGGACATCATCCCGGCGATGCTGGGCAACGGCGAAAAGCTGGTTTCCTACCGTTTCGAGGGCTATTGGAAGGATGTCGGCACGATTGAAAGCCTGTGGGAAGCCAATATGGACCTGCTCAGCCCGAATTCCGGCCTGAACCTGTCGGACGACAGCTGGAAGATTTACGGCCGCACCACCGGTTCGCCCCCGCACTTCACCTATAAGAACGCATCCGTCAAGCACACCCTGCTCTCCGAGGGCTGCGAAATTGCGGGCGAGGTTTCCGAATCCGTCCTGTTCTCGGACGTCAAGATTGGCAAGGGCGCCAAGGTGGAATACTCCATCCTGATGCCGGGCGCGGTCATCGAAGAGGGCGCTACCGTGCGTTACTCCATCATCGCGGAAAACGCCGTCATCGCCAAGGATGCGGTGGTCGGCGGCAGCCCGTCGGACGGCGACGTGGATAAGTGGGGCGTAGCCGTCGTCGCGGAAGGCGTGCGCATCGGCCGCGGCGCAACGCTGGCCACAAAAGAAATGGCAGACGAAGACCTGCCGGACGTAAAGTAAGGGGGCGGAAATGATGAACAGTGTTTTAGGCATCATCATCGCATTTGATAACGACAACGATCTCCGTGAGATCACCGAGCACCGCACGGTCGGCGCGGTGCAGTGGGGCGGTCGCTACCGCATCATCGACTTCATGCTGTCGAACATGGTAAACAGCGGCATTTACCGCGTGGGCGTGCTGATGAAGGACAAATACCAGTCCCTCATCGACCACATCGGCAACGCCAAAGACTGGGACCTGTCCCGCAAGAATTCCGGCGTCACGCTGCTGCCGCCGTACTCCTACTCCAAGAAAGCCTCTCCGCTGGTGACCGGCGAATATCGCGGCAAGATTGACGCGCTGGCCGGTGCGGTCGACTTTTTGCAGAAGAACAAGGCGGACTACGTTGTGGTTGCGGATGGCGACATCGTCGGCAACATCCCGCTGGACGACGTCATCGACCGCCACATCAAGTCGGGCGCCGACCTGACCATGGTCTGCACCAAAAAGCAGAAGGACTCCCCATTCACCACCTATGTTGAACTCAACCGCAAAAAGGAAGCGGTCGATATCCGCGTGGGCGACACCAACGAGGGCAAGTGCAAACACATCGCACTGGGCATTTATGTCATGAGCCGTCAGTACCTCATCCATATGCTGTCCGACTGCGTCACGCACAACTGCATCCACTTCGAGCGCGAATTCCTGACCCGCGCGCTGATTGACGGCACGGTGGCAGGCTATCTGTTCAACGAGTACGCAATGAAGATTGAAGATACCTTCGATTATTTCCGCTCCAACATGGATATGCTCGATAAGGACGTGCGTGCGGAAGTGTTCCTGCGCACCCGCCCGATCCTCACCCGCATCAAGGACGAAGCGCCCGCCTACTACGGCGACAAGGCCGTTGTCGAGGACAGCCTGATTGCAGACGGCTGCCGCATTGAGGGCACGGTCAAAAACTGCGTGCTGTTCCGTGACGTTGTCGTTGAAAAGGGCGCGGAAATCTGCGACTGCATCATCATGGAGGGCGGCCGCATCCTGTCGGATGCATCGCTGCGCCATGTCATCACCGACCGCAATGTTGTCATCCGCGACGGACGCACCATGATGGGCCACGAGAACTACCCCATTACCATCGCCAAAAACGCGACCGTTTGATAAAAATACGTTAAATTCGCTGCAAATAAGCGAAAAACACGGGCTGAAAGCATGAAATGTTCGTGGAATTTCCCTATTTTGCAAGAAGGAAGAATCTAGTATAATAAAGATATGCAGGTGCGGAAGCGGAGGCTCTGTTTCCGCACCTCCTACTGGGGAGGCTCGGTTCTTATGAAAATCATGTATGTTACCAGTGAATGCGCTCCGTTCGTCAAAACCGGCGGTCTGGGCGACGTTGCCGGCTCGCTGCCTAAGGCCCTTGCTGCAAAGGGGAACGACGTGCGCGTATTCTGCCCGTTGTATTCCGCCATCGGGCAGGAGTGGCGCGAGAAGTTCTATTACTTAAAGAACGCTTATGTCCGTCTGGGCTGGCGCAACCAGTACTGCGGCATTTTCCGCTATGAAGCGGACGGCGTGACCTATTACTTCATCGACAACGAATACTACTTTGCACGCGGTCAGGTTTACGGCGAGTATGACGATGCGGAACGCTTTGCCTACTATTCCAAGGCAGTGCTTGAGGTGCTGCCCGATTTGGACTGGCGTCCGGACGTCATCAACTGCAACGACTGGCAGACCGCGCTTGTGCCGGTCTATTACAACCTGATGTTCTCTTCCCGTCCTTTCTATGAGAACATCAAGACCGTGTTCACCATCCACAACATCCAGTATCAGGGCCGCTATGGCCGCGAGATTCTGGAGTATGTGCTCGGCATTGACGACGCGCATTTCCGTTCGGGCTTCATGGCGATGGATGGCGACGTCAACCTGATGAAGGCCGCGATTGTGGCCTCCACCGCGGTCACCACGGTTTCGCCCACCTATGCCAATGAAATCCAAACCGAATACTACGGCTACCGGCTGGATTCCGTGCTGCGCATGAACAGCTACAAACTGCACGGCATCCTCAACGGCATTGATATGGATGCCTTCAACCCGGCAACCGACCCCAAGATTTTCAAGAACTACGGTCCGAATAACCCGGACGATAAAAAGGTCAACAAGCTTGAACTGCTCAAGCTGTGCGGCATCGAGGGCGACGAAAATACGCCGGTCATCGGTATGGTCACCCGCTTTGTCGACCAGAAGGGCCTCGACCTGATTGAAGCCGTGCTGCACGACATCTTGTCCGACGACCTGCGTCTAATCGTGCTGGGCAAGGGCGACTGGCGCTATGAACAGATGTTCCTGGAGGCCAAGCGCCGCTATCCGAACAACATTTCGGCATCCATCATGTTCTCCGGTGATTTGGCAAACCGTATTTATGCGGGCGCGGACATGTTCCTGATGCCGTCCAAGTTCGAGCCGTGCGGTCTGGCACAGATGATTGCACTGCGTTACGGCACCATCCCGATTGTGCGCGAAACCGGCGGCCTGAAGGACACCGTGCAGGCCTTCGTCGATTACGCGGGCACGGGCAACGGCTTTACCTTTGCCAGCTACAATGCGCATGATATGCTGCACGTCATTCGGGAAGCCTGCGGCGTATTCCGCTATAACAAGCCCGCGTGGAAAAAGCTGATGCTGCAAGGCATGCAAAGTGATTTCAGTTGGGGCAGCTCGGCAGATAAATATATCGAGGTTTATCATTCTGCCCTTGGTTGGTAAGACCGATTAAGCAAATTAAGTGAGGAGACAAGAGAGACCATGTCAAAGAATCAGTACACAAAGACCGCTTTGAAGGAGGCCATTGCGGGCAAGCTGCAACGCCACTTCGGCCGCGAGGTTGCAGATGCCTCGAAGGAACAGGTTTACGAGGCCTGCGCGCTCGTCGTGCGCGATGCGCTCACCGAGCATATGATCGAGACCCAGAACGAGGTTGAAAAATACGGAGAGCGACAGGTGCACTATCTGTGCATGGAATTTCTTGTGGGCCGCAGCCTGCGCAACAACGCCTACAATCTGGGCATCCTGCCCGCACTGACCGAAGCGCTCAAGGAAATGGGCTATGAAATGGCCGACATTTTCGAGGAAGAGGCTGACCCCGGTCTGGGCAACGGCGGTCTGGGCCGTCTGGCAGCCTGCTATATGGACGGCATGGCGACCATCGGCGTGCGCGGCACCGGCTACTCCATCCGCTATGAACACGGTATCTTCAAGCAGAAGATTGAGGACGGCCAGCAGGTCGAGCTGCCGGACTCCTGGCTGGCTTCCGGCGACGTTTGGCACATCCCCGCGATGGACGACACGCGCGAAGTCAAGATTGGCGGCACGGTCAACACCTATTTCAATGACCAGGGCAAGCTGATCGTTGAATATCACGACTATACGCCGGTTCTGGCCGTCCCGTACGACATGCCGATTTCCGGCTATGACACCAACAATATCGCCTGCCTGCGCCTGTGGGAGGCCAAGAGCCCGATTGCGCTGGACATGAAGCTGTTCTCGTCCGGCGAGTACCTCAAGGCGCTCGAGAAGCACGCGATGGCTGAGACCATCTCGATGGTGCTCTATCCGGAGGATAACCACCGCGAAGGCCAGTCCCTGCGTCTCAAGCAGCAGTACTTCCTCGTGTCCGCAACCTTGCAGGACATCTGTGCCAAGCACAAGGCCAAGTACGGCACACTGGCAAACTTTGCGCACAAGCATGTGCTGCACATCAACGACACACACCCGACGCTGGTCATCCCCGAACTCATGCGCATCCTGATGGATGAAAACGACATGAGCTGGGAGAACGCATGGAACATCACCAGCCAGTCGGTCGCTTACACCAACCACACGGTCATGCCCGAGGCACTGGAGTGCTGGCCGGTATCGCTGGTGCAGGAGCTGATGCCCCGCATCATGCAGATCATCTATGAAATCAACGAGCGCTTCTGCAAGGAGCTGTGGAACTACTTCCCGAACGACTTCCAGAAGATCTCCAAGCTGGCCATCGTGTCGGACAACACGGTTCGCATGGCGCATCTGGCAATCGCCGGTTCGTTCTCGATCAACGGCGTTTCCGCGCTGCACTCCGAAATCCTCAAGGACCGTGTATTCAACGATTTCTACAAGATTTACTCCTCCAAGTTCTGCAACGTCACCAACGGCATTGCACACCGCCGCTGGCTGTGCGAAGCAAACCCGGAGTTGGCTGAGCTGATCGAGAGCAAAATCGGCAAGGGCTATCGCAAGCATCCGTCCGAATTGCAGGTGCTTGCCAACTACGGCAACGACAAGGTGCTGCTCCAGCGTCTGGGCGAAATCAAGCGCGACAACAAGCAGCGTCTCGCGGACTATATCAAGGCGCACAACGATATCGAAGTCAATATGGACTCGATTTTTGACGTACAGGTTAAGCGTCTGCACGAGTACAAGCGCCAGATGCTCAACATCCTGCACATCATCTCGCTGTATCACAAGCTGAAGGATAACCCGAGCATGGACTTCGTGCCGCGCACCTTTATCTTCGGCTCCAAGGCTGCGCCGGGCTATGCCGTGGCGAAAAAGACCATCCGTCTGATCAACTCCATTGCGAACATGATCAACAACGACCCGGATATCGGCGACAAGCTCAAGGTCGTGTTCATCGAGGACTACAAGGTATCTCTGGCGGAAATGATCATGCCGGCGGCTGAGGTTTCCGAGCAAATCTCGATTGCGGGCAAGGAAGCATCCGGCACGGGCAACATGAAGTTCATGATGAACGGCGCGCTCACCATCGGCACGATGGACGGCGCAAACGTCGAAATCTGCGAGGCAGTCGGCCGCGAGAACATCTTCATCTTCGGTATGGAGACCCCGGAGGCAGAGGCACTGGCCGCATCCGGCAACTATGAGCCGATGCTGATTTACCAGAACGATCCGGTCATCAAGCGCGTGCTTGACCATATGATTCACGGCTTTGGCGACGGCGTGGACTACACCGATTTGGCTAACCTGCTGCTGCACGGCGGCAACGGCGGCCCGGCTGACCGCTACATGAGCCTGAAGGACTTCTCCTCCTATGCCATCGCACAGGAGCGCGTCAGCGAGATGTACCGCCACGCGGAAAACTGGAACTATATGTCGCTGATGAACATTGCAAACTCCGGCCGCTTTGCGTCCGACCGCTCGGTAGCCGAGTATGCTCAGAACATCTGGCGCGTCAAGACCAACTTTGCATTTTAATTTGTTCGTTTGAAAGCACGCTTTCAAACGAGAGAGGCTTTGCCGGGCATTTGCCCGGACAAAGCCAACCACGTGATATTTGCGCGCCGCATGCGGCACACAAAATCACTTTCTTGTATAGAAAGCCCGGCTCAGCCGGGCTTTTTATGATTTTCGGGCAATACTGCTCGAAAATCTATTATATGTGCGCCTTATGGCGCGGAAAAAGGACGCTGTACAGCGTCCTTTTATGGTTTTCGTATCCTTAGCCCAGTACGCCCAGATGCTCCAGCAGGATTTTCAGGCCCATCAGGATGAGCACCACGCCGCCGAACAGCTCCGCACGCGATTTGTACTTTGCGCCAAACACATGCCCGACCTTGACGCCCACGCAGGACAGCACAAAGGTCGTGCAGCCAATCAGGCAGACCGCGGGCACGATTTGCACCTGCAAAAACGCAAATGTGATGCCAACGGCAAGCGCGTCGATGCTGGTCGCCACTGCAAGCGGCAGCATCGTGGCAAAGGAAAACGAATCGCTCAGGCTTTCCTCGTCGGTGTCGCGCGACTCGCGCACCATGTTACCGCCGATGAGCGCCAGCAGCACAAACGCAATCCAGTGGTCGACGCTGGTAATCAGCGTCTGGAAGCGCACGCCCAGCACAAACCCCAAAAGCGGCATCAGCGCCTGAAACCCGCCAAAATATGCGCCTGTAATCAATGCGTGGCGCGGGCGCAGCGTGCGCACACTCAGCCCTTTGCAGATGGACACCGCAAAGGCATCCATCGACAGGCCGACGGCAATGATGAACAACTCCAATAAACCCATTTTCTTGTCCTCCTTGTCGTTAACAGCGCCGAACGGGCATAAAAAAAGAGACCCATCCGCCGTAAAACAGATAAGTCTCGTCATTTCATGCAGAACCAGAGAAGCGTCCTCCCCAGTATGTTGGCCCTGCCGCGCGGGGTGGAACAAATCCGCGCCGACTACTCCCTTATTACCGCTTATGATACCATATGCGGCGGGCAAAGTCAATATCCGCATCAGCCCCGGCGCAGCCGCTCCTCCATATAGTCATGCGCGCGGTTTTCCAACGTGTCGTCAAGCGGCGTCAGCGGCTCTGTGCCGTCGTACTTGCGGGCAAGTGCGGTTTGCAGGATAAAGTCGCACAGCGCAGGATTCTTGGGCAAAAGCGAGCCGTGCGAGTAGGTCGCAAACACATTTTTATAGCGCGCGCCCTCGGTCTGGTCCTCGCCGTTGTTGCCATAGCCCTTGAGCACCATGCCCAGCGGCGCAACGTCCTCGCCCAGATAGGTCTTGCCCGAGTGATTTTCAAAGCCGACCACGACCGAACCGCTGCTTTCGGGCGTGGTGCGGAACATATAGTTGCCAATCATGCGCTCTTTTGCGCCGATGGTGTGGACGTTGATTGCGCCGATGAAGTCCAGCTGGTTGCCGTCCCACGTTTTGTAGTACTGTCCCAGCATCTGATAGCCGCCGCAGATGGCAAGGAACACCTTGCCCTCCTCGACCGCCGTGCAGATATCGCGGCCCTTGCCCGCGGCAAGGTCGCGCAGCAGCACTTCCTGCTCGAAGTCCTGTCCGCCGCCGATGAAAAAGATATCGTGTTTGTCAATATCAATCGGCTGGCCGATGGAGCACTCCTCGACCGTCACGCCGATGCCGCGCGCTTCCAGCCGCCGCTTCATGGTAATGATATTGCCCCGGTCGCCGTACAGGTTCAAAATATCGGGGTACAGGTGGCAGATATTCAGTTGCATGTCGTCCTCTCCCCCTTATTCGTAAAACGCCTTGACGTCGGTGTGCTTGGCAATCTCGCCGCGCAAATCGAACATCGCCGTATAGGTCGGCATCAGGAACGCGGGCGTCTCGTCCGCGCCGACCTGCTCGAGCAGCGCTTCATAGTCGCGCACCACCTCGATGCGGTCGGTCGTAAAGCCCGCGTACTTCAGGCGCAGCGCCATATCGTCCGCGCGCACGCCGGAAACCAGAATGCGCGTGAAGCGTGCTTCCTGCTCAGCCAGCGCCTCAAAGTCAACATCCCATATCCAGCTGATGTCGGTGCCATCCGCAAAGCGGTCGTTGAGCAGAAAAGCCAGCTTGCAGGTGCCCTTGTCATGTGCAATCAGGTTGATGACCTGATTAAAGCCCGCCGGGTTTTTGACCAGCATCATGCGCGCCTGCGCCTTGCCGAGCGTGAACTGCTCGGCGCGGCCGAAGCCGCACTCAAACTGGCCGAGCGCACTGACCGCGGTTTCCTCATGAATGCCGACGATGTGCGACACTGCCGCAGCAGCCGCCGCGTTATAGATGTTATAGCCGCCCGGCAGATTGACGTGCACCTCATGCACACGGCCGCAGATGGACAGCACAATGTCGGACGAATCCGCGCCCGCGGCAAGAATCTTGGTGACCGCCACATCCGGCTCATGTCGGTGGTAGCCGCATTTGGGGCAGCGGAAGCCGCCCAGATGGCCGTAGGTGATATAGTCGTACTGGTATTCGGTCTTGCAGTGGATGCAGTAGGGCGCGTCGGACAGCTCATGCGCCGCGTTTTCGTAAATGGGCACGTTAACGCCGAACCACAGCACCTTGTTCGGGATTTTCTCCGCGAGCGAGGCGGTCAGCGAGCAATCGGCATTCAGGCACAGCGTCGCGTCCGGCACATGGGTGATGCCCTCACGGATGGCGTTTAGGGTGTGCGTAATCTCGCCATAGCGGTCGAGCTGGTCGCGGAAAATATTGTTGACCACCAGACATTCGACCGGCAGGAATTCGCTCGTGCGGCGAAAAGCAGCCTCATCGCACTCAATCAGCGCGTGCGTATACGGGCACTTGCCTGAAAGCGTGCAGTGCTGCGCAAATACCGCAATGATACCGGTCAGCAGGTTCGCGCCCGATTTGTTGGAAAAGTATTTCAGCCCCGCATCGGCAAACGCCTGCTCAATCATGCGCGAGGTAGTGGTTTTGCCGTTGGTGCCGGTCACGACCGTAACCTTCACACCGCGCGACAGCTCCCCCAGAATATTCTTGTCGATTTTCAGCGCCAGCTTACCGGGCAGGTTGGTGCCGCCGCGGCCGAGCTTGCGCAAAACAGCGCCCGAAGCCTTGCAGACCGCAATGGCCAGCCGGGTTTTCAGCTTCATAGGATAACCCCTCTATCTGTCAATTTCATATAAATGAAGTATACCGCATTTTGCTGCGCAGTACAAGCATGGAATCCACAGTCCACGGCATTCTGCACAAAAGCAGGGCAGAAATTTCATCAATTTGGCAGAAACCCGGTTTGCCAAATAAAATGCACAAAAAAGAGAGCTTTCATTTGTGAAAAGATACCGGAGTGCATCGTAAAATGTACGAATTCGCGCAAAACCCCTTGCATTGACAGACAGATATTGTATAATTTAGATAGTGGCTTTAGCCAAATAACAGGATGAGGTGAATTCCAATGGATTATATGTCGGAATACAAGCGCTGGCTGGAAAGCGACGCGCTTTCGGAAGAGGAGCGCGCGGAGCTGCGCGCAGTAGAAGGCAACAAGGAAGAAATCGAGAGCCGCTTTTTTGCGCCGCTGTCGTTCGGCACGGCAGGTTTGCGCGGGGTCCTGGGTGTGGGCCTGAACCGCATGAACCGCTTCACGGTCGGACAGGCTGCGCAGGGCCTTGCCAACCTGATTGTCTCCAACGGCCAGGCCGCGATGGACCGCGGCGTTGCCATTGCGTATGACAGCCGCCATTTCTCGCCCGAGTTCGCCCGGCAGTCGGCCTGCGTCCTCGCGGCCAACGGCATCAAGGCGCTGCTGTTCGATGAGCTGCGCCCGACGCCTGAGCTGTCCTTCGCCGTGCGCCACTATGGCTGCATCGCGGGCATCAACATCACCGCGTCCCACAACCCCAAGGAGTATAACGGCTATAAGGTCTACTGGGAGGACGGCGCACAGCTGCCGCCCGCCGAAGCAGACGTGGTCGCCAAGGAAATGGCGGCGACCGATATCTTCACCGGCATCAAGAGCGCGGACTATGACAAGGCCGTTGCAGACGGTATGATTCGTATTCTGGACAAGGACACCGACGAGGCTTACCTCGGCGAAGTCATCAAGGTTGCGGTCAACCCGGACTGCGTAAGGCAGGTTGCGGACGAATTCAAGCTGGTCTACACGCCGTTCCATGGCGCGGGCTACCGTCTGGTACCCGAGATTCTGCGCCGTCTGGGCTACAAGCACATCATCTGCGAACCTGAGCAGATGAAAATCGACGGTGATTTCCCGACCGTCAAGAACCCGAACCCGGAGTATAAGGAAGGCTTCAACCTTGCCATCGAGCTTGCCAAGCAGAATGACGTTGACCTTATCATCGGCACCGACCCGGACGCCGACCGCACCGGCATCGTCCTCAAGGACAAGACCGGCGACTACGTCACCCTGTCGGGCAATCAGGTAGGCGTGCTGCTGACCGACTACATCATCACCGCCAAAAAGCTGACGAACACCATGCCTGCCCATCCGGCGGTCCTCAAGAGCATCGTGACCACCGAGATGGCGCGCGCAGCTGCGAACAAGAACGGTGTGGACTGCTTTGATACGTTCACCGGTTTTAAGTTCCTCGCGGAGAAAATCAAGCAGTTCGAAGCGACCGGCTCGCACGAGTATATCTTCGCCTTTGAGGAGTCCTACGGCTACCTGTGCGGCGACTATGCGCGCGATAAGGACGCGGTCACCGCATCCATGCTGATTGCGGAGATGGCGGCTTATTACCGCACGCAGGGCAAGACCCTGTACGACGCGATGGAAGAGATGTACGAGAAGTACGGCTACTATTGCGAGCAGACCATCTCGATCACCATGCCCGGCGTATCCGGTTTGCAGCGCATGAAGGAGCTGATGGCCGAGTTGCGCGAAAAACCGCTGACCACCATCGGCGTGCACAAGGTCGATTACACCCGCGACTATATGCCCGGCACGCGCACCTGCATGGCGGACGGCAAGGTTGAGCAAATCGAGCTCAAGGGCCAGAACGTGATGTACTACGAGCTGGAGGGCGGCACGACGTTCATCATCCGTCCGTCCGGCACCGAGCCTAAGGTCAAGGTTTATATCATGGCCAAGGGCGACAGCAAGGCGGATGCCGCTGCCAAGGTAGAGGCGCTGGTTGCCGCTGCCAAGGAAATCGTCAAGTAAATATTGTTTTTTGCCAGACAAGGGCGTGCGCCGGTTTCCGACGCACGCCTTTGCGGCCTTTTGGGGACAGAGAATGGGGGTATCACTATGGTACAGATGATTCAGCATTTGCTTGCAGGACTGCTTGCGTCTGTGACGCTTGTCGGCGGCGGTGCAACCGTGACCGAAATCCCGTCGCCGCCGGGCGGCATTGACCCGCAAAACCCGCCGGGACTGGCGGAATTTGTCGAACGGGTGCCAGACGCGGCCCGCATCGACTGCACAATTATCCAAAACCGCACCGGCGGCACGGATAGTCTGGTGCCGGACGGTCCGGACTGGAACGAGTCCTTCGGGCTTTCGGCGTATGACGCGAACGGCAGACTGCTCGGCACGGCAACCGGAAGCGCGAATATGCCGGCATCCGCCATGTCCATCACCCTGTATGCATATGATGCAGCAAGCAACAGCACGCGCAGTTCGGTATACGTCGGAGAGCAACTGATTTCGGAGACCGTCCGGACTCAGGACGCGCAGGGACGCGATGCCACTTACACCTCTTTTCAGGACGGCGTACCCGACGAAACGGTTGACTATACCTATACCCCGCAGGCGGACGGCACACTGCTGTGCACGCAGACCACCCGCCGGGCAGACGGCACCACGAGCGAAAGCAGCTATGTGGTCGACGAAACAGGCAATCCGCTGCACACCGAAACCCAAATCGGGGACAAAACCATCACGACCGACTTCACCTATGATGAAAAGGGCCGCACCACGCTGGTGGTGTACGATTACGGCGCGACAGTGCCGAGCGAAACCCACAATGCCTATACCGACGCGGCAGACGGCAGCTATACCTGTATAAGCGGGCTGTACGACAATGGCACGCTGCTCAGCCGCACCGAACAGCAGTACGACACATGGGGCATCTGCATTTACGAAGCACAGCACAATCCGGACGGTGAACTGCTCCGCGAAATGACGGTGTATACGCTCAAGCCGTAAAGCCGGATAGTCATGCAGCGCGTACTCGCGGGCGTTGCGCCGTCCACGGGGATGACCGGCGCGCTATTCTCAACCATACGGCGCAACTGTGTTCCCGATGCGGAATATGGCCGTCGGAAGGATGACCACCAAAGCCATCAGCGAACCGCTGGAATAACAAAAACGCCCGCGAAAGCGGGCGTTTTTCTGCATTGGTTTATTTTTCCCTGCGCCATGTCGCCGGGGCGAACAGCAGCAGCATCGGGAACACTTCCAGACGGCCGGCGAGCATATCGAACATCAGAACAATCTTGCTCAGCGGCGAGAAAAAGCCGAAGTTTGCCGCCGGACCGACCAGCTCCAGACCGGGGCCGACGTTGTTGAGCGTTGCGGCGACCGCGGTGAAGTTGGTAATCAGTTCTTCGTTGGTAATCGACAGCAGCAGCACCGACAGGATAAACAGCAAAATATAGGCAATCATGAACACGTTGACCGAGCGCATGACCTCATGCTGGACGCGGCGGCCATCCATCTTGTTGACGCGCACCGCGCGCGGATGAATGAGGAACTGCATCTCTTTGCGGATGCTCTTGCACATGAGCAGCACGCGCGAGCACTTCATGCCGCCGCCGGTTGAGCCGGCGCACGCGCCGATGAACATGAGCAACACCAGCAAGGCCTTACTGAACGCCGGCCACTGGTTGAAGTCCACAGTGGAAAAGCCGGTGGTGGTGATGATAGAAGCCACCTGAAAGGCTGCATGATGGAAACTCTGGAAAAAGCTCGAAAACATCGGCCGGACGTTAATGGCAATCAGCACGGACGAGGCGATAATCACGCCCAGATAGAGGCGCACCTCTTCGATGCGGAAGGCGTTTTTCCAGCGCTTTGTCAGCAGCAGGAAATAAACGCTAAAATTGATGCCGAACAAAATCATGAAAACCGTCACGACGCCCTGCAAATAATAGCTGTCGTAATACGCAATCGAGCTGTTCCAGATACCGAAACCGCCCGTGCCCGCGGTTGCCATCGAGGTACAGGCCGCGTCGAACAGCGGCATGCCGCCAATCATCAGCAGCACGATTTCCAGCACGGTCATGCCGAAATAGATGGCATACAGATACATCGCGGTATCGCGCAAATGGGGCGACAGCTTGCTGACCGACGGGCCGGGGCTTTCCGCGCGCATCAGGTGGATGGTCTGCCCACCCGCCAGCGGCAGCACAATCAGCATGAACACCAGAACGCCCATGCCGCCGACCCAGTGGGTCAGGCTGCGCCAGAGCAGTGAGGCATGCGAAAGCGCCTCAACGTCGCTCAGAATGGTCGCGCCCGTGGTGGTAAAGCCGGAAACGGTTTCAAACAGCGCGTCCACCACCGACGGAATCTCCCCGCTGAACAGGAACGGCAGCGCGCCGGTCAGCGCCAGCACAATCCAGCACAGCGCAACGGTGACAAAGCCCTCACGGGCGTAAAAGCGGGTATTTTCCGGCCGCTTGTGACAAAACAACGCGGAAAACACCAGACAAATCACAGCAGTCGCAAGATAAGCCAGCACCACGTGCTCGCGGTACAGGATGGCGGTCAGCATGGGAAGGAGCAGGAACAGCGACTCCACGCCCAGCATCCAGCCAATCAGGTAGCGTACCATAGCATGATTCATCGCTCCGTATCCTCCGCCGTCTCCGGCTGGAAAATATCCTGCAAATCATTCATGCCGCGCCGGGTGGAAACCACGATAACCGTATCGCCCTCCCGCAGCACATCGCGGCCGCGCGGGATGATGCGGCGGCCCTTGCGGTTGATGCAGCACAGCAGCACATCCGGCCGGATGGGCATGTCCTGCAGCGGTACGCCAATCAAATCATGCGCCGCTACGCGGAATTCAAGCGCTTCCGCGCCGCCGAGCTGATGCAGCGTTTCCACATTCGAGCCCATGGAGTTCTGCATGGCACGGGTATACTGGCCAATCAGCTCAGCCGTTGTCTGCTTGGGGCGCACGACCGTGCCGATGGGCAGGCTTTCAATGACCTCTTCAAAGTTGACGCGGTTGACCTTGGTGAACAGCTTGGCCTTGGAATGACGGCCCGCATGCAGCGCAAGCAGGATATTCTCCTCGTCCATGCCGGTCAGCGCGGCGAACGCCTCGCAGCTGGCCAGCCCTTCCTCATCGAGCAGGTCGCGGTCGGTGCCGTCGCCGTGGATGATGGTCGCGCCCGGCAGCATTTCGGACAGGGTCTCGCAGCGCTCCAGACGATTTTCGATGATTTTGACCGAAATACCGGTATCAATCAGCATTTTCGCAAGGAAATAAGAGATTTTGCCGCCGCCAATCAGCATGGCGGAGCGGATATGGTCGTTTGGCACGCCAATCTGGCGGAAAAAGTCGCCCTGCTCGCGCGGCGGAATAATTACGGTCACGTCATCGCCCGCTTGCAGGATAAAATCGCCCTTGGGGATAAAGGTCTGCCCCCCGCGGCGCACCATACAGAGCAGCGCATTGGTGCGCAGCAACGGATTGACCTCGCAAACCGCCATACCGTTCAGGCGCGAACCGGACGGGATGCGGATATCGAGCAGCTCGATGCGTCCCTTGGCAAAGGTGCTCACACCGATGGCCGACGGGAAACGAATCAGGCGCGAAACCACGCGCGCCGTGGACATCTCGGGGTTGATGACCATGGACAGGCCCAGCTCATCCCGGATAAAGCCGATTTCGGACACATATTCCGGGTCGCGCACACGCGCAATGGTGTGGCAGCCTGCCGCCTTGCTGGCAATCAGGCAGGAGAGCAGATTGATTTCGTCATGCGTTGTGACTGCGATCAACAGGTCGGTTTCCCGCACGCCCGCCTCCTCCAATACGTGATAGCTCGTGCCGCTGCCGGTCACTGAGGTTAAATCCAGCGTGTTGGTCAGCTCGGTGAGCCGACGTTCGGACAGGTCAATCAGGGTCAGGTCATGCCCTTCCGCGGAAAGCTGCTCGGCCAGTGCCGAACCGACCTTGCCGCAGCCTACAATAATGATGCGCATGGTGCGCCTCCGATCTCTCTTTTTACAGGGTACATAATATACATAGCGATTATAGCGTTTCAGCGGCAAAAAAGCAATATCCTTGACAGGCGAAAACCAATCTTTGCAGTTTTTTAGCACCCCCGGCCGCCTATCGTTGACCGCCGCGCCGCATACATGGTATACTTGTTTCAATATCCGGAAAGGAAACGGGGGCGACGGTTTGGCACGGGTGCTTGAAGTATGCGTTGATTCGGTGGAATCGGCGCAATGCGCGGCGCGCGGCGGCGCCACACGACTGGAGCTATGCGCCGACCTGATCGTGGGCGGCACCTCGCCGGACGAAGATTTGTTCCGCATGGTGCGGGAGCGGGTGGAGCTTCCCATCCGGGTGCTGCTGCGGCCACGTTTTGGGGATTTCCTCTATTCCGACGAAGAATATGAGCTGCTGCAACGGCAGGTGCGCCGGTTCCGCGCGCTCGGCGCGGATGGCGTGGTCATCGGCATGCTGCGTCCGGACGGCACGCTGGACGAAGCGCGCATGGCAAGGCTCATCGCGCTTGCGGACGGCATCGGCGTGACGCTGCACCGCGCGTTTGACGTGTGCCGCAATTCGTTCGAGGCGCTCGAAACCGCGCGGCGGCTCGGGGTGGACACCATTTTGACCTCGGGCCAGCAGGCAAGCTGTGTCAAGGGCGCCGCGCTGCTGCGCGAGCTGGTCGCAGCCGCAAACGGGCAGCCGCAGATTCTGGTCGGCGCAGGCGTCAACGCGCAGGTGATTCGCACGTTGCAGCCGCAGACCGGCGCGGATGCGTTTCATCTGTCCGCCAAACGCACGCTCGACAGCGGGATGGTGTTCCGCCGCGCGGGCGTACCCATGGGCCTGCCCGGCATCAGCGAGTTTACGCTCTGGCGGTGCGACGAAAACGCGGTACGCGAAGCCCGCAGCACGCTCGATGCGCTTTGCGGCGGCTGACAAGGAGGGGAAAGGCATGCAGATTCAAAAGGTGCTGAACAATAATGTGGTGATTGCGCTGGACGAAAACGGCGAGGAAACCGTGCTGATGGGGCGCGGGTTGGGCTTTGGCCGCCGCACCGGCGATGCCGCACCTGCCAATTTGATTGAAAAGCGATTCACGCTGCATGCCGAGCAACTGTCCGACCGCTTCCAGCAGCTGCTGACCAACATTCCCCTGCCGCATTTCCTGCTCAGTGAGCGCATCATCGACCGCGCCAAGCGCACGCTGGGCGCGACGCTGTCGGACAGTATTTATGTTACCCTGCCCGACCATATTTCAGCCGCGATTGAGCGGCATAAGCAGGGCATTGCACTGTCCAACCCGCTTTTGTGGGACATCCGGCAGTTTTATCCGGACGAGTACCGGGCGGGCTGCGCCGCCGTTGACCTGATTCGGGATGAAACCGGCATCGGCTTTGCCGAGGATGAGGCGGGCTTTATCGCCATGCACTTTGTCAACGCGGAGGGCGGCGGCGAGTTGCCCGAGGTTTACGACATGACCTGCCTGATGCAGCGGGTATTTGGGCTGGTGCAGGAACAATGCGGCGTAGAGCCTGACCGGGATTCGCTCGATTTCTACCGTTTTGTGGCGCATCTGAAGTTTCTCGCGCGCCGTATCGCCGCAGGGCAAGGCTACGGTGACCGCGACGCTGACCTGCTGCCCCCGGTGCGGGAAAAATATCCCGCTGCATTCGCCTGTGCGCAGGCGATATGCCGCATGGTTTTGGAGGAATACGGCTTTGACGCCGGACAAAACGAGCTGCTGTGCCTGACGCTGCACATCGCCCGCATCACCGGCGCATGAGCGCAAAAAAATCCGGCCACCCTGAGATACGCCTTCTCAGGGTGGCCGTTTGCCTTTCGTCTTATGCTTATGCGCGGCTCCACTGGGTACCCTGACGGGTATCCTTGATGGTCACGCCCATTGCAGCCAGCTCGTCGCGGATGCGGTCGGCTTCCTCGAAGTTCTTCTCCTTCTTGGCTGCTGCGCGCTGCGCAATCAGCGCTTCAATCTTCTCCGCGTCCGGGTCCACCGCGTCGTCACGCTTCTGCACCAGATTCAAAACGCCCGTCAGTTCCATAAACAGGTCGTGCGCTGCGGTCAGGAACGCCTTGGTCGCATCCTGATGCGCGCCCATCCATGCGTTGATTTCGCGCGTCAGCTCAAAGATGGCGGAAAGCGCATCCGCCGTGTTGAGGTCATCGTCCATCGCGTCGATAAACTTCTGCTTGTACGCCGCAAGCGCTTCCATCTTGGCCGTTTCCTCGGCGGTCATCGTGTCGCCCTCTGCCTTTTCGATGCGGAATTCCATATTGTTCCGCGCCTCGTACAGGCGCGCCAGCGACGCCTTGTTCATCTCCAGCGACTCGGCCGAGTAGTTGAGCGGCGTGCGGTAGTGCGCGGACAGCATGAACATGCGGATGGTCTCATAGCCGAACTGCTTGGCCGCATCGCGCACCATGAAGAAATTGCCCTTGGATTTGGACATTTTCTCATTGTCGATGGTCAAAAAGCCGTTGTGCAGCCAGTAATGCGCGAAGGCGCAGCCGTTGGCACACTCGGACTGGGCAATTTCGTTCTCGTGGTGCGGGAAAATCAGGTCGAGGCCGCCGGAGTGAATGTCGATGGTCGGGCCGAGATACTTGTTGACCATCGCGGAGCACTCGATATGCCAGCCCGGACGGCCCTTACTGCCCCACGGCGTATCCCACGCGGGTTCGCCCGGCTTTGCCGCCTTCCAGACCGCAAAATCCATCGGGTCCTCCTTCATTTCGCCTACGCTGATGCGCGCGCCCGCCTGCAATTCTTCCATCGGCTGGTGGCACAGCTTGCCGTAGTCCGGGTCGGACTTGGTGCGGAAGTACACGTCGCCATTCGGCGCAAGATAGGCATGACCGTTGTCGAGCAGCTTCTGCACAATGTCGATGATTGCGTCCATCGTCTCGGTCGCGCGGGGATGCACGGTCGCCTTGCCGATGCCCAGCCCCTCCGCGTCCGTGTAGTACTCCTTGATATAGCGGTCGGCGATAACATTGAAGTCCACGCCCTCTTCGTTGGCCTTGTTAATCACCTTGTCGTCGATATCGGTGAAATTCTGCACAAACTGCACCTTGTAGCCGCGATACTCAAAGTAACGGCGCAGCAAATCGAACACGATGAACGGGCGCGCGTTGCCGACGTGGAAATAGTTGTACACGGTCGGGCCGCAGGAATACATTTTGACCTCGCCCGGTGTAATCGGGACGAATTCCTCCTTCTGGCGGGTCAGGGTGTTGAACAGTTTCATATGATTCTCTCCTTTATCGGGATGGTTTTACAAAAATACAGCCGCCTCTTTTTGTCAAAGAGGCGGCGTTTGTCGCGGTTCCACTCCTGTTTTTCACTCGGATGCAGGATAACGGGTGCGTCCCGCGGGGCGTTTGACCCCGATGCTCGGCGGGCGCACTTCACCGCCCCACGCGCAAAGCCCTTCCAGCCGAGGGGCTTCTCTCTTGAGCGCGTCTCAAAAACGGTTACTTTTCCCGCGTCTTTGCATACGTTTCAATATTACAGTGCCAGTATAGCAACAATCCGTGCAAAAGTCAAGCCGCCGCCCTGCTCCCCTGTTATCTCTCAACACTTTGTGGGCGATATGTATAGTATATGACGTTTTGCGTTTTACAACCACAAAAGGAAGGAAGAGAGTTTATGACAATCGGGGGTTTTCAGAGCAACTGGTTCAATGTCACGGAGCATACGCTGGAAAGCGGCAACAAGCTGCCGATGGCAACGCTCAAGGACGAATACAAGGATGATTTTGCAGCCTTTACGGAAAACAAGCTCCAGCAGCTGACGCAGCGCGCGCCGTCCGCGGGTCTGGATGCGCTGACCGACGAACAGCTCAAAGAGCTGAGCGGGAAATACGACACGGATGACATGAGCTACGACGAATACCAGTCCTTTTTGCAGGACCTCGTCGATAGGGGCGCGCTGACCGAGACCGACCGCTGGCTGGCGGGCGGCGCCAACAAGGTGGGGGATACCTATCTTGTGCCGGTAATTCCCGGTATGAGCGCTTCTATACAGGATGCTTCGCGCCCCGGCACCACGGCATCGCCCTTCACCTATGATTTCCCGCTGGGCGTGGATTCGGTGGATGTGACCGAATGGGTCAAGTACCGCGCCTCCGCCGACATGTCCTATTACTTCTCCGGCAAGCGCTACGACATCGGCACGGACGAAGTAAACCAAACGGTAGCGGACATTCTGGATGCCATGAACCGGATTGGCTGACCCAGCAAAACACCCGATGGAAACAGCTTTCCATCGGGTGTTTTTTTGTCTTATGCGGTCTGCGCGTACTTGCCGACCAGCGTTGCGGCCATGTTGAGCGGCGCTTCGCCTTTGTTCAGCCGCAGCGACAGATACGGCGTTGAGCCTGCATTGAGCAGCAGCCGCCCGCGGAACGACTCGTCCCCGCAAAGCGCGGACAGGCGCGCAAAGTCGGTCTGCGCAAAGGTCAGCAGCAGGCGGCCGTCCTGCTCCTTGATTTCCGAAATGCCCTGCTCGCTCGCGCGGCTGCGCAGCAGCGCGATGTCCAGCAGCGCCACGGCTTCCGCAGGCGGCTCGCCAAAGCGGTCAATCAGCTCGTCGAGCATGTCGCTCTTCTGCTCCTCCGTGCGGATGAGCGCGATGCGGCGGTACAAATCCACGCGCTGACCAGCATCCGGCACATAGTCCGACGGCAGGTTGGCCGACAGCAGCAGCTCGGCTGCGCAGTCCACGCGCGGCTTGGGTGTTTCGCCCTTTTCCTCCTGCACCGCTTCTTCCAGCAGCTTGAGGTACAGGTCGTAACCGACGCTCATCATGTGGCCGGACTGCTCCGGGCCGAGCACGTTGCCCGCGCCGCGAATCTCCAAATCACGCATGGCAATCTTGAAGCCCGAACCGAACGCCGCGAACTCGCGGATAGCGGACAGACGCTTCTGCGCAATCTCGGAGAGCGCCTTACCGCGCCGGTAGCACAAATAGGCATAGGCGTGGCGGCTCGACCGGCCGACGCGCCCGCGAATCTGGTGCAGCTGGGCAAGACCCATGTTGTCCGCATTCTCGATGATAAGCGTGTTGGCGTTCGGGATGTCGATACCGGTCTCGATGATGGTCGTGCAGACCAGAATATCGGTCTCGCCGTCCGCCATGGCATTCATCGCGGCGGCAATCTCCTTTTGCGTCATTTTGCCGTGCACGATGCCGATGCGCGCGTCCGGCAGGCGCTGCTGCAACAGGTTCGCGCACCGTGCAATCGACTCGACACGGTTGTGCAGGTAGTATACCTGTCCGCCGCGGGCCAGCTCGCGACGAATCGCGTCCAGCAGCACGCCGTCATTCTGCTCCAGCACGAACGTCTGCACCGGATGGCGGTCGAGCGGCGGCTCCTCAATCGAGGACATGTCCCGGATGCCGGAGAGCGCCATGTTGAGCGTCCGCGGAATCGGGGTTGCCGACAGCGTCAGCACGTCCACATTTTTGGACAGCTCCTTGAGCGTTTCCTTATGGGACACGCCGAAGCGCTGTTCCTCGTCCACAACAAGCAGCCCCAAATCCTTGAACTTGATTTTTTTGTTGAACAGCTTGTGCGTACCGATTACGATATCGACCGAACCGGCCTCCAGCTTTTTGAGCAGTTGGGTCTGCTCCGAGCCGGTTTTATAGCGTGTGAGCAGCTCGATGGTCACCGGATGCCCCTGAAACCGCTGCAAGGCGGTCAGGTAGTGCTGGCGCGCAAGCACAGTGGTCGGCACGAGGATGGCGGCCTGTTTGCCCGCCAGCACACACTTCATCACCGCGCGCAGCGCGACCTCGGTCTTGCCGAAGCCCACGTCGCCGCACAGCAAACGGTCCATCGGACGGTCGGATTCCATGTCCATTTTGATTTCCGCGATGCAGCGCAGCTGGTCATCGGTCTCCTCATAGGGGAAGGCTTCCTCAAACTCGCGCTGCCATGCGTCGTCCTGCGGGAAGGCAAAGCCCTTGACCTTGGCGCGCTCGGCGTACAGCTTAATCAGCCCCTCCGCCAGCTCCTTGGCCGCCGCCTTGGCCCGCGCCTTGGAGCGCGACCAATCCGCACCGCCGAGCTTGTTGAGTCGCACCTTTTCCGGCTCGCCGCCGCCGATATATTTGGAAATCAAATCAAGGCTGGTCGCTGGCACATACAGGAAATCCGTGCCTGCAAAGGCAATCTTGATGAAATCGCGCTCCGCGCCGTCCACGGTCATGCGTTCCATGCCGACAAAACGTCCGATGCCGTGGTGCTCATGCACGACCAAGTCGCCCGGCGTCAAATCGGTAAACGACTTGACGCGGTCGCGGTTGGACTTTTTCACCTGCGCCTTTTTGCGCCGTGCGAGCACCTGCCCTTCGGTAATGACCACCAGACCGAGGTCGGGATACTCAAAGCCCGCGGACAGCGTGCCCTCCATCACGCACACCTGCCCGCCCTTGGGCAGCAAATCGCTGACGGTCGCCGTCAGGCCGGCTTCGGTCAGCGCGTCGCACATGTTGCGGCAGCGCAGCGCACTGCCGCACAGCACGGCAACCGCACGCCCCTGCTGGGTATAGCCGCGGATATCGGCCGCCGCCATGTCCAGATTGCCGCCGTAGGCGTTCATCTGGTTTGCGACAAAGTTCTCCAAATGCTGCGGGGCCAGCTCAGGGACGTTGTTTAAAAAGCTGTCCAGCCGCAACATCGTGCGCGGCATGCGGGCAAGCGCGGCAAAGTCGAGCGCATAACCGTCCAGCCCGGGCGCAATCTCCCCGCGCTCGAGCAGCGCGGTCACATCGTCCGCAATGCGGGCGGCAAAATCGCGCGCGGCGTCGCGCAGGCGCGGCGTGTCCTCAATGAGCACGATGGCGTTTTCCGGCAGGTAATCGAGCGCGGTCGACAGCGCCGGATAGACCAGCGGCAGGTATTTATCCGCCGCCGGCAGCGCGCCGGTCTCCTCCAGCCGCTCCGCGTCGCGCTCAATATGCGCCGCAAGGTCGGGATGCTTCTTTTTGCGCGTGGAAAGCAGCCCGCGCACGGCCTTCGCCAGCCCTTTTGTACCGCCCGGCGCCAGATGCGGCAGCGTTTCCATGCACGGCAGGCCGCGCAGCGCTTCGGCGGTTTCCCGCCGCCGTTGGCTGCCCACGTCAAAGGTTGCGATTGAGTCGATTTCGTCGTCCCAGAACTCCACGCGGTACGGGTTTGCCGACTGCGGCGGGAACACGTCCAAAATGCCGCCGCGCACCGAAAACTGCCCCATGCCCTCGACCTGCACGCAGCGCTCATAGCCCGCGCGGGTGAGCTGCTGTGTGAGCGTTTCAAGCGGCACGGTCTGTCCGACGGCAAGCTGCACCACCGCGCTTTGCAGCGCGTCGGGCGGCAGCGCGCGCTGCACCGCCGCCTGTACGGACGCAACCGAAAACGCCGCACCCGGCAGCGCGTCCAGCACGGCAAGCCGTTTTTGCTCATATCCGCGCGACACGCCCACGACATCTGCCATGACCAGCTCACGTGCGGGCAGGGTGAGCACCTCCCGCTCGGCAAAGGCTTGCAAATCGAGCGCAAGCCGCGCCGCCGCCGTATCGTCATCGGTCAGCATGCACACCGGGCGGCCGGTGTCCAGTCCGAGCGCCGCCGCAAGGTGCGCCTTATGGATGGCGGACAGGCCGACCGCCAGCAGCGGCGTTTTGCCCTGCTGTACAGCATCCTTTAACGTTTTGTATTCATTTAGAAAAGTTATACTTTTTGTAATTTCCGTCATGCCCAGCCGTAACCCTCCTTCGGAGACGCCAAAAGGGCAGATTTTACAATCTGCCCTCATTGTATGCGTGCGTTTATTCCTTAATGCGCGTGTTCTTCATGCTCGTGGTGGCAAGCCGCGCAATCCATGTCGCAGCCGAGAATCTCGGTCGGGTCCTTACCCATGCGCTTGTAATAGTCCGCGATAGCAGAGCGCAGCGCCTCTTCCGCGAGCACCGAGCAGTGCATCTTGACCGGCGGCAGACCGTCCAGCGCCTCGGCAACCGCCTTGTTGGTCAGCTTGAGCGCCTCCTCAAGCGACTTGCCCTTGACCATCTCGGTCGCCATCGAGCTGGTCGCAATCGCTGCGCCGCAGCCGAAGGTCTTGAACTTGACGTCCTCGATGATGCCGTCATCCGACACCTTGAGGTAAATCTTCATGATATCGCCGCACTTGGCGTTGCCGACCTCGCCGACGCCGTTGGCGTCCTCAATCTCGCCCACATTGCGGGGGTGGGTGAAGTGGTCGAGTACCTTTTCGCTGTATTGCATAGAAAAAATCTCCTTTTTCGGTTGAATCTATCTTAGTGATGCTCGTGCAGCTCGCTTGCTGCGGTCAGGTTGGGCTTACCGTTCTCCCATACCGGGCTCATCGAACGCAGCGTGGACACCACCTGCGCCACGGTCTCAATGATATAATCGACATCCTCTTCGGTGTTCTGCTCGCCCAGCGTCAGGCGCAGCGAACCATGCGCAATCTCGTGCGGCAGGCCGATGGCCATGAGCACATGGGACGGGTCGAGCGAACCGGTCGAGCAAGCCGAACCGGTCGAGCCGCAGATGCCCATGTTGTCCAGCATCAGAATCAGACCCTCTCCCTCAATCGCCTCAAACACGAACGATGCCGTGCCCGGCAGGCGGTTTTTCGGGTCGCCGGTGTAATGCGTATAAGGAATCTTGTCCATCACGCCCTTAACCAGCTTGTCCGTCAGGCGCCCCACATAGCCCATCTTCTCATCCAGCCCCTCAACGGCTTCCTTCATCGCCGCCGCAAGGCCGATGCAGCCCGCGGTGTTCTCGGTACCCGAGCACAGGCCGCGCTCCTGACCGCCGCCATATACCAGCGGCTCGAGCGCAATGCCCTTTTTCAGGTACAGCGCGCCCACGCCGCGCGGGCCGCGGAACTTGTGCGCGGACAGCGACAGCATATCGATGCCCATTTCCTGCACGTCGATGTGCATATGGCCGACCGCCTGCACTGCGTCCGTGTGGAACTTTGCGCCGACCGCATGCGCCAGCGCCGCGATTTCCTTCAGCGGCTGGATGGTGCCGATTTCGTTGTTCGCCGCCATGATGGAAACGAGCGCAGTATCCTCGCTCAGCTCCCGCTTGAGCTGCTCAAGGTCAACATGCCCATACTTGTCCACATCCAGATAGGTAACGCGGAAGCCCTCTTTTTCCAGCGCCTCGCAGGTGTACAGCACCGCGTGATGCTCAATCTTCGAGGTAATCAGATGCTTGCGGCCTTTCGCCGTCGGGCCGTGCATGAAGCCGCGGATGGCAAGGTTATCCGCCTGCGAACCGCCGCCGGTGAAGATGATTTCGCCCGGGGCGTAGTCGTTCGCCTCATTGACCGGCGCCGCCGCGTTCAGGCACTTGCCGACCGTGGTGCGCGCCTCGTTGAGTGCCATCTTCGCCTCGCGGCCGATGCGGTACAGCGAGGACGGGTTGCCGTAAAACTCGGTCAGCCACGGTTTCATCGCGTTAAATGCAGTTTCGGACAGCGGGGTTGTCGCCGCATTGTCCGCATAAACAAATCTTTTCATTTTATCTCAAGCCTTTCTCTCCAAAAAGGGGATACACAATTCACGGATACACCACTAAAACGATAGGTTCTCCGGGGTACTACTAATATACACCTCAAGCGCGCATTTTAGCAAGCGAAAAACTGACGAAACGCGCGCATGGAATCCCGTCATTTTGCATCATTTTGTGCATTTTGCGTAGTTTTAACCATGACGGCGTGTGTCAATCCGCTTTTTCAGGCGCTGCAGCACTGCGTCATACCGCGCCGACCGCGCCGTTGGGTTGCCGCGCAGCATGCTTTTCCGCACGCGGCCAAGGTTCGCGGCCTGCTCGTCGAAGCGGTTTTGCAGCTCGTCCAACCGTGCCAGAATCTGCTCTTTTGCATTGGCAAACTGCTCGCGGGCATCGTCCACCCGCTCGGAGAACTGCTCGCGGGCGTCGTCCATTTTTTCCGACCATTCGCCGCGCGCTTCGTCCACGCGGTAGGATAGGCGCGTCAGGCGCACCAGCGCGGTCTCGGAAAGCTCCCGGCGCAGCTCCGCGCTCTGTTCGCGCAGCTTGTCCAGCTCCTCCAGCATACGGGCCAAATCCAGCGCCGTGCGCACGGATACCGCAACGTCGCCTGCAAACGCGGCCGAAAGCAGGATATCCACGACAATCAGCAGCCAGAACGGCAGCACCACCACAATGGTTTCCACCGGCGGATGAATCGCCCGCGCCAGAATCAGCCCCAGAAAGCCCCAGCACAGCGAGGATTGCAAACAGATGCGTCCCTGAAACTGGAACCGGTGGGTGGAGTAGTCCCAGTATTTCACCTTGAACAATTTTTCCATCAGCACGCCGACCACATATTCAAATACCGTCGCCGCCAGCATGCTGGCCAGAAACAGCTCCACCGGCCGGTCGTACAGCGGCAGCGAAACATGCAGCAGAATCGTTGCCCCGAAGCCGTAAATCGGCAGCATCGGCCCGCGCAGGAAGCCGCGGTTGACAAACCGGCGCTGTTGCAGAGATACAACAGTGGATTCAAAACACCAGCCCAGAAAGCAGTACAGATAAAAAATCAGCAGCCACTGCGGGGCGGAATAGTCATAAAACAAAAGGGCAATCCCTCTTTCCAAATGATGCAAAATCTTCCTTGCTATCTGTTTATTATTCTATCTAATTTTTTGACTTTTTGCAAGGGCACAGGTATAATAGAGTTAACTCATTTCAAAAAGAAGGGCAGGATGTCGCCGCTATGCTGAATTTTACCATCCACACAACAACCGAGATTGTCTTTGGCCGTGGCATTGAAGAGCAAATCGGCCCGAAACTCAAGGAAATCGGCGCGCACCGCGTGCTGGTACATTTCGGAGGGTCGAGCGCGCGCTCGTCCGGCCTGCTCGACCGCGTGGAGCAAAGCCTGTTCCATGCCGGCTTATCGTTCATTGAATTCGGCGGCGTCGAGCCGAATCCCAAGGTGGCCATGGTGCGCAAGGGCATTGCGCTGTGCCAGCGGGAGGGAATCGACTTCATCCTCGCCGTCGGCGGCGGCTCGGTCATCGACTCGGCAAAAGGCATCGGCATGGGCGTTGCCACGGGCCGCGACCCGTGGGAGTTCGCCTCGACCGGTACCGCGCCCGACAAGACCCTGCCCGTCGCCACTGTGCTGACGCTTGCGGCGTCCGGCTCGGAAAGCAGCAACTCCTGCGTGCTGACCAATGAGGAAACCCGCGAAAAGCGCGGCATCACCAGCCAGACCAACCGGCCGCGCATCAGCTTCCTCAATCCCGAGAACACATTCTCCGTCTCCAAATTCCAGACCGGCTGCGGCATCGTGGATATCATGATGCACACGCTGGAGCGCTATCTCACCCCGGCAGGCGGCGAAAGCGACATCACCGACCGCCTTGCCGAAGGTCTGCTGATTGCAACGCGCGACGCGGGTCGCCGCGCCATCGAAAACCCCAATGACTACGAAGCGCGCGCCACACTCATGTGGGCGGGCAGCGTATCGCACAACGATTACACCGGCTGCGGCCGCACGCGCCTGTTCCCGGTGCACAAGCTCGAGCATGAGCTGAGCGCCTTCCGCGATGAGATTGCGCACGGCGCGGGCCTGTCCGTGCTGTTCCCGGCGTGGGCGATGTACGAAATGAAAAACGATAGCCCGCGCTTTGCCCAGCTGGCGAACCGCGTGTTCGGCGTGGAGATGGACTTTGCCTGCCCGGAGCGCACCGCGCGCGAAGGTATCCTGACCATGAAACGCTTTTTTGAGGAAATTGACATGCCGGTACATCTGTCGCAGCTCGGCATCAAGCCCGCAGACTACGAAACGCTTGCAGACAACACGATGCGGACGGTGAAAGGCCCGGTCAAGAGCTATTCGCCGCTCGATAAGGACGCCATCCTCGCGATTTACCGTCTGGCCGAATGAATCCCCCCTGCCGCCTGCGGCGGATGCCTCCGGGTGTCTGTCGCAGGCAGGCCAACGGTTTTACGAAATTTTCCGTTTTTTCTTTGATTTTTCTCTTGACAACTTTTCGCTTTGCGCGCTATAATGTTTAGGCTAACTGCAATAGATGTTTGCAAGTTGATACCACCTTACTTGACATTCCTCAATCGCTCAGTTGGTACACGCGCCGCAGCGTGCGTCCCGAGCGCAACCGCCTTCAGGCGGCACTTAGCGCGAGGGAGAGCATGCACACCGCACTGCGGTGTCAAAACGCAAAGCATCACAGTTTTCCATATACCAGCACTTTTGTACATTCCTCAATAGCTCAGTTGGTAGAGCATGCGGCTGTTAACCGCAGGGTCGTTGGTTCGAGTCCAACTTGAGGAGCC
>NZ_CALWUQ010000002.1 GCF_944384695.1 uncultured Agathobaculum sp.
AACCTATCGGCTACATACTCCTTGGGACGGCGCATAAAAGGGCGCGCTGCAGATTTCATTTCTGCAACGCGCCCTTTTCTGCTATTCAACGTAATGCGGCCTGCCACTAGCATACAGTTCGCGCCGGATGGCGGCAAACATGCGTTCTGCCATATCCAGATACCGTCGGATTTCGATTTCATCAATCTCGAACGGAAGGTCGGTGGGATACCGTGTCTCGATATATAAATCGTTGAGCGCGGCGCTCTCATCCAGATATTCCGAGAAAGCATCTGCATCCTGCTGGATGGCTTGTCGGCAGAGATAGGTCAGGTTATGCCCATCATAATGCCGCCCGGTGCGGAATAACAAATATCCTTTTAGCGCTTTTTCAATGGCCTGCTGGCAGTGAAACGCAATGTTGTAATGGTCGCCGCCGTAAGTCAGCAGCAGGCGTGCGCATTGCAGGTCGCATAACGCTTTGTCCAGCCATTTGTAATAGAAATGACTGTCGGATGCGCCTTTACGTTTTCTGCTCATAAATCACCTGCCCTTTCCGGGCGATCCATGCGGCATAAGAGGTTTCATCCTCCAGCAGGTCATCCCACTCCTCGGCGGTGTATACACTTAAATTGACTGGAATATCAGCGGAAAGCGCCAGATGCAGCTGGGTGCGCAGATGGCGGCAATCCGTGCCGTCCGGTACGATGACGCACAGGCTGAGTGCCTTGAGCTTACCGGTGGCCATGGTTCGCTTCTCCGCAAACAAAATGATTCGGTGCGGTTGGCATACACGGAGAATATCCTCCGCGGCTTGTTGGATCAGTTCGGCCATGTGGTCATGCCTCCTGCTTTTCAAATGGCGACAGGGTGGCAAGCGCTTCAAAATGCGCTTTTCCATCGGTTTCGCCGCGCACATAGCGCGCGCCGTCTGCCGTGCCGCACAGCAGCGAGAGCTGCTCGCCGAAAGCGGTCTCGGCGGTATAGTTGACCTGCAAAGTGGACACAAAGCCCGGCTGCCGCTGCAAGTCGAGCGCATCCGAAATCAGCTCTACGATGCGCACATTGTTGACATGGTTGTTGACATCCAAATCGGAATACTGCACGGTGTGGATATGGTGCGGCCGCACGGTATCGCAGGACAGCTTTGGCAGCGGATCGAATAAATCTCCGCGCGCCGTGTGCAGGTAGCTTTCGGCCGCCGGAAAGGAGCTGGGCCGCAGGATGCGGTGCGAAACGGGGTCGAGCGTGACCCACATGGATTGCGCGTCGCCAATCTGCTGTTCATCTGCGAAAAATGCGAAGCGGCGATACCAGCTTGCACCGCGGATACCGGGACACCATGTTTCGCAGCGGATACGCTCGTACGGGCGCAGAGGGCGCGTCAGACGCGCTTTCATACGCGACAGGACCCAGAGGATATTCAACTCGTTCGGCGCAAGGTGCAGCGATTCTGCGTGCACGGTGGCGGCATCCTGCATCACCAGCCAGAGAAAAGACGGCTTTGCGATGCCGCGGTTGTCAATATGACCGTAGTTGACTTCATATTCGCGGGAAAGAAGATCTGCCAAGGGAAAACGCCTCCTTATCGTCAATGAAACAGACTGGCAACGAAACGGGAAACCAGTTCAAGCAGCGAAGACTGCTGCACGGAAGTCTCCGGCGTGGTATCCGGCGCGCTTTCATCCGAGGCGTAATGCTGAGATAACATGGTTGCGCAGCCATCTACGTTTTGCAAGGATGAATAGCTAAAGAATACCTCACCCTGAATATCAATGCTGTCGTCCAACAGGGTAAGCTGACGCTGTAATTCCTCCGTGCCGTACCAGACGTCACCCGGCTGGGCTTCCGCGGCACGGTAGGCGCCGATGCCGATGTACAGGGCAACGTCACTGGTGGAGACCACCTGCTGCCACCAGTCGACCAGCACTTCAAAATCGGCAATTTCGTAGCCAATGGACCAGTATAGCTGCGGACAAATGTAATCGACCGTCCCTTTTTTTATCCACTCGACCGAATCACAGTAGATTTCACGATAGGAAGAGCGGCCGTTGGTTTCGCTGCCTTTGGGGTTATCGGTTTTGTTATCCCAGATGCCGGCGGGGCTAATGCCGAACGACAGGGCGGGGTTGATTTCATGCAGCGTTTCGTCGAGTGCGGCAATCAATGTGTTGACATTGTCGCGCCGCCAATCACCGATGTCGTTGAAATCATCGCCGTAGCGGGCAAAGGTGGCGGCGTCATCAAAATCCGTACCCGGATAGAAGTAGTCATCCAAATGGATACCGTCTACATCATAGTTTTTGACGATTTCGGCCGCGCCATCCACCACAAGCTGCTGTACCGCCGGCAGGCCGGGGTTGAAATAGTAGTTTTCCTCATATTCCACCACCCATTCCGGATGCTGCTTGGCAGGGCTGCTTTCGGGCAGCGCGTCCCATTCGCTTTGACCGTCCTTGGTGATGCGGTAGGGATTGAGCCAGGCGTGCAGCTGTAGACCACGACTGTGCGCACCGTCTACCCAGTACGCCAGAACGTCAAAATCGCTGTCGGGTGCCTGCCCGACAGTACCGCTGATATAGCGGCTCCACGGGAAGATTTCCGACGGGTAAATCGCATCTGCCGACGGGCGAACCTGTAGGAAAACCGTATTGAGCCCCATTGCGGCAATATTGTCGAGGATGGTGTCCGCTTCACTTTTAAGAGCATCTGCGGACAGACCCTGCGCAGAGGGATAGTCGATGTTGTATATGGTAGAAACCCATACGCCGCGCATGCCGTCTTGCGCGGTTTGCACGGCGCCGGCGCAGGAAAAGAGCAGAGTAAATACCAGAACAATGGAAAAAATGCGTTGCTTGAGCATGGAAAGACTCCTTTGACAGTTGGCGTAAATAATATAATTATTTTACCATTGCGGGAAGGAGAAAGCAAGAATGATTGACATGGGCGCGGATTCATCGTATGATGGAACACGGACAGAAAAAGGATGTGAATGGCCATGCAAAAAAAGGTTCTGGCGCTGCATGATTTATCAGGCTTTGGGCGGTCGTCGCTGGTGCCGATTATTGCGGTAATTTCTGCGGGAGGGCATCAATGTGTGCCGCTTCCGACGGCAGTATTTTCCACCCATACCGCGATTCCCGGCTGGGTTACCACCGACTTGACCGGTGCGATGCAGGGCACAATAGAGCAATACGACGAGCTGGAACTGCGCTTTGAAGCGATTTATGCCGGATTTTTAGGCTCAGCGAATCAGATTGACTGCGTTGGAGAGGCGGCCCGGCGGCTGAAGCGGGCGGATGGCATCACATTGATCGATCCGGTCATGGGGGATAACGGCAAGGTATACGACACCTATACGCCGGAGATGTGCACCCGCATGCGTGAGCTGTGCGCCATTGCGGATATTATTACGCCCAACACCACCGAAGCGGCGATTTTGCTGGACCGTGACCCGTACAGTAAGCCGCGCAGTGCGGACGAAGCATGGGAATGGTTGCGGGCGTTACGCGCACGCTACGGCGCGCAAGTCGTGCTGACCGGGCTGGATTTTGAAAAAGGCAAGGTCGGTTCTGGCTGCCTGTCGGAGCGGGACGGTGCGCTCAGTCTGCACCGGCGCATCGACCGGTATTATCCCGGCACGGGCGATTTGTTCGCATCGGCCATGCTGGCGGCGCTGCTCAACGGCGAGCCATTGACCGAGGCCTGCGAACAGGCGGGAGAATATGTCAAGGATTGCATTGCGTATACTTTGGAGCAACAGACCGATCCGATGCATGGAGTACAGTTTGAAAAGCTGCTGTATCGGCTGACGGATGGCTCGTATCGAACAGAGAATGCAAAAAAACAAAAGCACTGTTAACGGACAGTGCTTTTGTTTTATAGGATAACGACAAGAAAAAGCACTGTCGCATAGACAGTGCTTTGATTTCTGGAGCGGCTGACGAGGCTCGAACTCGCTACCTCCACCTTGGCAAGGTGGCGCTCTACCAGATGAGCTACAGCCGCATTTTGTATCGCGCCGAACTCATCAGCGCGATATTCATTATAGCAAAGACCTGTTGTGCTGTCAAGCAGAATTATGAAAAAAGATAAAAAATTTCAATGACCTTCGCGTGTGATAACATGCATGCGCAGGCACACGAGAAGATAGATGATAGCGGTCAGCGGCAGAAGCAGAAGGGAGGATACGGCAAAGCGCTGCGCCAGTATATGCAGCGCCAGACTGGCCGCCCAGAAGCAAGGCAGGAGCGCAAGCACATAAATATTGGTTTTCCAGTATTTTAGTCGCCACTGCCGTCCCGTGGTGGCATCCTGCGTTTGGATTGAGCTGCATAGCCCAAGAAAAAGCGCGCACATACCAATTTGCAAAAACAAGCCGAGAATGGTGGGAATGTGATAATAGGTCTGTTGCCACAGGTCATAAAGCATCAGTGCTGTGCCGAACACATTGCCGCCAATGGTCAGGTTGAGCAGCATGGGGGCGCCGCGCAGCATCTCGGTAACCGATGGAATAGAATTTGCGGTATCGTCGGGGGCGGGCAGTTCTCTATCGCGTAGCAGCCAGTCGGTTGTCACATCGAAATAGTCTGCCAACGCGATAATCTTGTCTGTATCCGGTGTGGCGTCGCCCACCTCCCATTTGCTGACCGCCTGCCGCGACACGCCCAGTGTGATGGCCAGTTCCTCTTGTGACAGCCCGCGCTTTTTTCGCAGGTCGGTGATTTTTTCTCCCAGTGTCATGTTTGGTTTCCTCCTTGCTTGATGAGGCTATTTTACCGAAAAACACGGTTGCATGCCACCGTGTTTGGTTGGAAAGTACGCAACTATGGGTTGCATATGAAAAAATCAGCGCGTTTTGGGAGAAAACGCGCTGATTTTAAAAAGACAGAATCAATAGCCGAGGGACTGGCCAATCAAGACGATTTCACAGCGTTCCATGCTCTGTGGCGGTCCCATGTGGATAGCCATGGCACGGCAAATGCGCTCAGGGCTTTGACAGTCATGGCATTTACCGTCCACGGCGCAGGGTGTTTTTTTGTTCAGCCGCTGTGCGTTGAGGGGAGCGGCAACATTGCGCGCGCGGTCAATCGCACTTTCCAAATCGGGACACAGCTTGTTGATGCCGCAGACAAAAATGCAGCGTTTTGGGCCGAACAGCGTGCCGGCGATACGGTTACAGGCGCCGTCAATATTGACGACCTCGCCGTTTTCGCTCAATGCATTGGCCGAGCTCAGATAGATATCCGGCGTCTGGAAGAACTCTCCGGCACGAACCCAATGCCAATGTACGGCAGTGCTATTGGAAAAGGCTTCCGGGAAACCAAGCTCCTTGAGCGTCATCGAGCCGCCGAGCGATACGGATTTGCCCGCACAGGCATCAATCAGATAGGGCAATGCGTCGGCTGCGGTCGGAAAGTAAGTAAAGCCAAAGCCGCGCTTTGTGAACGCCTTGCAAATGGCATCCACGGCCAGCAGGCCGCGCTCAAACAGCGGGAGCAACTCGGCGGGACTATTGGCAAGCGCGTCTGCGCCGGCATTGGTCAACTCTTCTGCTGAGCGGAAGCCCCAAGTGACGCCCACGGCCAGCAGACCGGCATTTTTCGCCGTTTGCATATCGGTGGCACTGTCGCCAATGTACAGCGTCGTAGAGGCGTCACCGCCCAGCTCGCGCAGCAGCTGAAGCACGCTGGTCGGGTCGGGCTTGCGCGGAATGTCCGGTCGTTCGCCGTAGGTGATTTGCACCAAATCGCCGAAAAAGTGCCGAATCAGGCTTTTGGCTGCCAAATCGTATTTGTTCGACAACACGCCGATGGATACCCCGGCCTTTTTTAATTGCCGCAGCAGAGGCAGAATGCCGTCGTAGGGTTGGGTGCGGTTCATCATTCGCTGGTTGTAAGCCGTACGGAATTCATCCAGACAGGTGTCAATCATGGTTTCCGTGCGTTTGTTCTCCGGAATGCAGCGTTCAATCAGTTTGCGCACACCGTTGCCGACGCGCACACGGGTCTGTTCTTCGGTCACTGCGGCAAAGCCGCGGCGCACGATGGCGCAGTTGACACTGTCGGTCAAATCGCCCAGTGTGTTGAGCAGGGTGCCGTCCAAATCAAAAATTGCGGTGGTAATTTTCATGCTATCGCTATCCTTTTTTGTTGTTGCCGGGCGGTCTCAGCCGCGCATATAGGTCTGCGTAATCTCGCCAAGCATGGCCGAGACCGTTGGGTTGAGCGCTTCCTTGCGCACGCGCCAGCGCCAGTTTTTGCCGCCGATGGTGGCGGGGGTGTTCATGCGGGCATCTGCGCCCAGAGAGAGCAAATCCTGCAAGGTGGTCATAGTAATATGCGCGGGGGAAGCCCACACGCTTTTGATGGCGCTCCAGCCCATGGCTTCGCTGGGCGAGGTGCGCAGATACCGGTAGGCAAACTGCTTTTCCGGCTCGGTGCAAATGTCCATAATCTGCTCGCAAACGGTCTGCGAATCGTGTGTAGAGGTGTAAACAATGCTATTCGGCACAAAGTTATGCGGCAGATGTTCGTTATCGCAGTCGGGTGTGAAGCCGAAAATCAGCACCTTCATACCCGGGAAGCCGCTTTCCGCCAGCAGCTCGCGCACCTCATCGGTCATTTCGCCCAAATCCTCTGCAATCAGCGGCAGGGGACCAAGCGCTTTTTCCATGGCATGGAAAAGCTCCATACCCGGGCCTTTGCGCCAGTGGCCCTTGATGGCGGTCTCCTCGGTCGCACGGACCTCCCAGTAGGCCGCAAAGCCGCGGAAATGGTCGAGCCGCACCACATCGAACAGCGCCATATTGCTCTTCATGCGCCAAATCCACCAGGCAAAGCCTTCTGCGCGGTGCGCGTCCCAATCGTAAACCGGGTTGCCCCACAACTGGCCGGTGGCCGAATAGTAGTCAGGCGGTACGCCCGCGACCAGCTTCGGGCTGCGGTCAGCCTTGAGTTTGAACAGTTTCGGATGCGTCCACACATCGACAGAGTCAGCCGAAACATAAATCGGAATGTCACCGATGATTTGGATGCCGTGCTCGTTGGCATATTCGCGCAGCGCCTTCCATTGGGTGAAGAAAATATACTGCAAAAAGATGCGGAAGTCGATTTCGTCCCGCAGTTCTTCGGTCACTTTTTTCAGTGCTTCGGGCTTGCGGTCGCGCACCGCTTTATCCGGCCACATATAGACCGGCATGTGATGGTATTTCTCTTCTTTTAGCGACATGAACAGCGCGTAATCCGGCAGCCATTCGGCATGTTCTTCGGTGAATGCGTCGATTTTTTCACGCAGTTGGTCGTCTACGCGCGAATAGGCTTTGCGGAACAGAGGCCAGCGGGTGTCGGCCAGCTGCTCGAAATCTGCGGTGTCCGGCGAGGCTTCAAAATCCCCTGCTTTGACCTCCGCTTCGGTCAGAAGTCCGTCCTCGACCAGTAAATCGAGGTCAATGAGATATGGGTTGCCCGCCGCCGCGGAAAAGCATTGGTACGGCGAATCGCCGAAGCCAGTGTGGCCAAGCGGCAGTACCTGCCAATAGGTTTGGTGTGCGGCCGCAAGGAAATCGACAAATTCATAGGCGGTTTTGCCCATGGTGCCCACACCATGCGGCGAGGGCAGGGAAGTGACGTGCGCAAGCACGCCGCTGGAACGGTGAAACATAAATACATCCCCCAATTAAATATAGTTGTATTATAGCGTGTTTTATGGAAATTTGTCAATTTTACTTGCCAAGCGTGCAGGGGCAGGATATAATGAAAAGGCTGAAAAATATACAGGAAAAAGGGGAATTTGACGCATGAGAATGCGCAAAAAGAAAAATCTTGATATTCGCTTTGCGGCCTGCGCGGATGTGATGGCCTTTGAGCCGAAGGAAAAGCGCGGTAAATGGCGCGCTTTGTTCGGAAACGAGCATCCGCTGCACGTGGAAATCGGCTGCGGCAAGGGGCGTTTTGCCATCGGTATGGCGGAGCAGCACCCGGACGTGAACTTCATTGCGGTCGAGCGGGAGGAAGGGGCGCTCATCATGGCGGCGGAGCGCTGCCAGCAGAACCCATTGCCCAATCTGCGGTTCGTGTCCTTTGACGCTGCCGAACTGCGCGAGGTATTTGCGCCCGGTGAGGTGGACCGCATTTATCTGAATTTTTCCGACCCGTGGCCGCCCAATCGGCAGCGCAAGCGCCGGTTGACATGGCGTGCTTATCTGGAAGTGTACGATGAGATATTGAAGCAGCAAGGTGATATCTGCTTTAAGACCGACAACCAGCGGTTTTTTGAGTGGACCTTGCAGGAAATCTGCCAGTTTGGGTGGCTGCTGCAAAATATTTCGCTCGATTTGCACCACTCGGATTTTGAGGGCAATGTAATGACCGAATACGAGGAGAAGTTTTCGTCTGAGGGTGCGCGTATCTATCGGTTGGAGGCACGCCGCCGCCTGCCGGAATTTCTGCGCAAGTGAACAAATGGAAAGCAGCCTGTGGGCTGCTTTTTTATTCTTGACATATGCCGGAAATGTGGTAAAATAATTTCATAACCGGCATATGTCGGAAACAAAATACGGAGGCGCATTTCCATGAAAATCGCAGTCACTTATGAGGATGGGCAGGTATTCCAGCATTTCGGTCATACTGCTCAGTTCAAAGTATATGAAGCCAAGGATGGGAAAATCCTTTCTTCTCAGGTCGTGGACACGAATGGCAGCGGCCATGGCGCACTCGCGGGTTTTCTCGCGGCGCAGGGGGTGGACACACTGATTTGCGGCGGCATCGGCGGCGGCGCACAGGCTGCGCTCGCGGAAGCGAATATCCGCCTGTTGGGCGGTGTGCAGGGCAGCGCGGATGCGGCGGTTGAGGCGTTTTTGTCCGGTTCGCTGCAATATAACCCGGATGTCCAATGCAGCCATCACGAGCACCATGGGGAAGGCCATGACTGTGCTTCGCACGGCGACCATGCCTGCGGCGGCCATTGCCACGGCTAAGCGATGCCCAGACCGAAAAAATGCCGCCGTGTGTGCGGCTTGCCGGTTTGCCGTGAGTTCGGCCCGCGTGGAATTGGCTGTGCGGGTGAACCAATTCGGATGGGGCTGGATGAATATGAGGTCATTCGCCTGATTGATTTGGAGGGGATGCAGCAGGAGCAGGCGGCCGTGCAGATGGGCGTGGCACGCACAACCGTGCAGTCGATTTACAATGCAGCGCGACGTAAACTGGCGGACTGCATGGTAAACGGCAAAGTGCTGCGCATCGAGGGCGGCGACGTTGAAGTGTGCGAAAAGCGCGCGCACTGCATGCGAGGCGGATGCTGCGGGTATCGCGGCTGCGGAAAACAAAAACCGGAAGGCTGAGCCTTCCGGTTTTTTTGATTACAGTTTGGTATAGCCGCGCGGGGTGACGATAGCATCGAGCGGAACGCCGGCCGCGCAGGCGGGACAGTTCTTGCCGCGCACAAAGTTGTGGTAATGCGGGAAATCCTCACCGGAGAACAAGCTGAAAACCGGCTTGCCGTCCAAATCGGAAATGTTGGAGAACAACGCAGAATAGCCTGCCACGCGCCCGCCGTAGTATTCGATGCATTCGCGGGTTTGCGAAAGCGTCTGGCCGGTGGATGCGGTGTTGACCAGCACCAGCACATTGCGGTGCTCAATCATGGGACGCAGGTTGTCCGCAAACATGAACTGACCGTTAACATTGCTGTCCGGTTCGACAAGATAAATGACTTTATTGGTGTTCAGGCTGCCGATGCCGGAGTTGGAAAGCTCCTTGGCCACATAGGCGCCGATGTACTCCGTGCCTTCCAGACAGAGCAAAGTATCCACGCTGACCGAGGAAAAGCGGAACGCGATGCTGCGCGCAGCTTCAAGCGCCATGGACATATTGTGCTTGATTTCGGACATGTCGATGTAGTAATTGATATGGGAATGGTTGGTTGCAAAATGCCCCGGAATCGCATCTGCATACAGACGCTTGTTGGAACGGGAAATAATACGGATCGGCTGCTGCATAAATGACCACCTTTCTTTGTCCGTTATAAAATCACAACTTTATTATAGCGCAATTTTATCAGCAGGGCAAGAAAAAGCGAAGCGGTGTTTGTGTATTCTGCCAACAAAAAACCCTGCTGCGAAAAGCAGCAGGGTTAGAAAACAAAGATTAAAGCGCAGCCTTAGCCTTCTCTGCCAGAGCTGCGAAAGCAGCCTTGTCGTTGACGGCCAGATCCGCGAGCATCTTGCGGTTCAGGTCGATGCCGGCCTTCTTCAGACCGTTCATGAAGCGGCTGTAGTTCATGTCGCAGGACTTGGCGGCAGCCGAAATACGGGTGATCCACAGGCGGCGGAAGTCGCGCTTCTTGTGCTTGCGGCCGATATAAGCGTACTTCAGGCTCTTCATAACAGCCTGGTTGGCTACACGATAGTGGGTAGACTTGGCGCCCCAGTAGCCCTTTGCACGCTTGAGGATCTTCTTTCTTCTTTTGCGCGTCATCATTGCGCCCTTAACTCTTGCCATTGTAATTGCCTCCTATATGAAAGATGTTGTTACTTACTTATACGGCAGCAGACGCTTGAGCTGCGCTACGTTCGTGGAATCCGCGAAGCCTTCCTTGCGGAGGTGGCGCTTGAGCTTGGTCGTCTTACCATGGCCGTTGAGCAGGTGACGCTTGCCGACGTGGCCGCGCTTGAACTTGCCGTTCTTGGTTACGGAGAATCTCTTCTTTGCACCGCTGTGCGTTTTGATCTTAGGCATAAGGTATGCTCCTCTCTGAATTTGCGCGCAAGGCGCCTTTTGGTTTACTTGTCCTTAGCGGGCGCCAGAAACATCAGCATCTGACGGCCTTCGAGCTTGGGCTGCTTTTCTACCGTGCTGCATTCCGCGCACAGCTCCGCGAAGCGATGGAGCAGATCCTGACCGAGCGACGCATGCGTGACCTCGCGGCCGCGGAAACGAACCGAAACCTTGACCTTGTCGCCATCCTTGAGGAAACGGCAGGCGTTTTTCACCTTGGTGTTCAGGTCGCCGACGTCGATATTGGGGGTCAGGCGAATCTCTTTGATCTCCACGACGCGCTGGTTCTTGCGCGCTTCCTTTTCACGCTTGGCCTGTTCAAAGCGGAACTTGCCGTAGTCCATGATTTTGCAGACCGGCGGTTTCGCCTGCGGGGCAATTTTCACCAGATCCATACCCTTTTCCACGGCGGCATCCTGTGCCTGCTGGATGGGAACAATGCCGAGCTGCTGGCCGTCGTCGCCGATCAGACGGACTTCTTTGTCGCGGATCTCTTCATTGATTTGATGTTCCATGCTGCTGATTGGTAAGCACCTCCAAACGATAAATGGGTTAAGACAAAAAGAAAAAGGACTGATCAAAAGCGACCGTCCTCCCATGCATAAAACGCAAACCCGTGCCCAAACGGATTGCTGCGTTATTGACCCGTTTGCTCAAAACGCTGCGGGTGAGGACATTGCCTTCTTCTTTGTTACCTAAAATACTATATCAGAAATGAAAAGGAAAGTCAAGGCTTTTTTTCGTCTATATTAACTGGTATGATATTTCGCACAGGCAGCATACTATGACAGTACGGCGCCCGATAATAGGGCTTTACAAAAGGGACTCGATTTGTTATGCTTAATGCAGGGAGAAGGTTCTCCTGCCAGCCCGAATTTGAACCATAAGGAGGTGCCGGATCGTGAGCGAGGAATACGGCAACGATTTTGTCACGTTGATTGATGAGGACGGCAACGAAGTTGAGTTTGAGCACATCGACACCGTGGAATATCAGGGCACAACCTATCTGGCCTTTATCCCGGCGGAGCTTTCCGTTGAGGAGGATGCAGAGGTTGTCATCATGCAGATCGTAGAAGAGGATGGCGAGGAAATGCTGGAAGCGGTCGAGGACGACGAGATTGCAGATGCAGTGTTTGCCATTGTGATGGAACGCGCCGAGGCGGAAGAAGAATAAACTTTAACAATCGCAAGCGGCACGGAATCGTCAAATCCCTGCCCTGTGCGACAGCAGCCCTTTTTTAACCCACATTTTTAGTACGGGATTTCGGAAAGTTTTGGTATCGAGCAGCAGGCCTCCCGGGTATACACGGATGTTGGAAGCGCAGACATGCCAAACAGAAAACCCACCTGCATGAGTCGTGCAGGTTACTAATTGGGCTGCATCGGCAGGGCGGGGTATTTTTATGCCTACGGGTATGGTGCATGGCAAAAAAATTGTTACATTTGTGTAACTTTACAGGAATTTTATTTGCCTTTTTTGCATAAGATGATATAATGATACAAAGAAAGTATGAAAAGGAGGTGCAAAGACACATGAGACATCTGAGAATCCCCCAGCAGCCCGACCGTCCGGATATCGACGATTTGATTTTCGGCGACGAACATGAGACGCATAGCGATAAGTAAAAACGCTTACGGATATGTCCACGCAGGGTGCGCATGCTGGAAAGAAGTGCGGCCGCGTGGTTTTTTTATATTTATTTCCCGGAAAATATAAAGAGGGAGTTCCATTCTGAATATGAAAAAACGTCTCAAACAAGGGTGATGCCCGAAGCGGAAAACCGTTTCGGGCATTTTTTTTATGATTCGGGCAGAATGTAGGAACGAAGCCGGTCAAGCGCGGTTTGAAAGCGTGGCTTCTGTCGTATCGGTGTGACGGTTGACGCTGCCGCCGGATTCTGTTAGGATAGTCGAAGTGGAAAAGGGGGGATTGCGCTGTGTCGCTTGATTTGACCGAAGGGAACATCACCCGGCGGCTGCTGCTGTTTGCGCTGCCGTTGATGGTCGGCAATCTGTTGCAGCAATTATATAATGTAGCGGATACGCTGATTGTGGGACGGTTCCTGGGAGCGGACGCGCTGGCGGCTGTCGGTTCCGCCTATACGCTGATGGTGTTTCTAACGTCGATTCTACTGGGGCTGTGCATGGGCAGCAGTGCTTTTTTTGCCATGCAGTTCGGCAAACGGGATATGGAGCGGCTGAAAAACAGCTTGTTTTTGTCGTTTCTGCTGATTGGTGCGATTACGCTGGCAATGAATGCGGTGGTCTTTGCCGGGTTGGACTGGATTGTTCGGGTGCTGCACGCACCGGACACGGTGGCACCGCTCATGCGGCAGTACCTGTTTTATATCTTTTTTGGTATTTCAGCGACGTTTCTGTATAACTTTTTTGCAAACCTGCTCCGTGCGATAGGAAATTCGCTGGTACCTCTGGCATTTTTGGCGGCATCGGCGCTGCTCAACATCGCACTGGATTTGTTATTTGTTCTGGTGTGTCGCTGGGGCGTGACAGGCGCCGCGATTGCGACGGTAATGGCGCAGTTTGTTTCCGGCATCGGCATTATGGTATATTGTTTGCTGCGCTTTCCGGAGCTGCGGGTGCAGCGGCGCCATATGCGCTGGGACCGTCAGATTATCCGCGAGATTGCTGGCCTGTCCGTGCTGACCTGTGTGCAGCAGTCGGTTATGAATTTCGGTATTCTGATGGTGCAGGGGCTGGTCAACAGCTTTGGTAAAACTGTGATGGCTGCGTTTGCCGCAGCAGTCAAGATTGATTCCTTTGCGTATATGCCGGTGCAGGATTTCGGCAATGCATTTTCTACCTTTATTGCGCAGAATTACGGGGCGGGAGATGGTGAACGCATGCGCCGCGGTATCAAAAGCGCAGTTGGGGCGGCGTTTTTGTTTTGTGTGGTCATCAGCGCGGCGGTTTGCGTGCTGGCGCGTCCGCTGATTGGGCTGTTCATCCAGCCGGAGGAGACGGACATCCTTGCGGTTGGCGTCGGCTATCTGCGGATTGAGGCATCGTGCTATTTCGGAATCGGCCTGTTGTTCTTGTTGTACGGTTTTTACCGCGCGGTCAAGCGGCCGGGGATGTCGGTGGTGCTGACGGTGATTTCGCTGGGTACGCGCGTGGCGCTGGCCTATTTGCTGTCCGCCGTGCCCTCGGTGGGGGTGACCGGTATTTGGGTGGCTGTCCCGATTGGTTGGGCGCTTGCGGATTTGACGGGCGTTGCCTATTATCTGCGGCACAAAGCGCGTCTGCTGCAAATGCGGACATAAAAATATCCTGCCAAAAGGCAGGATATTTTTGTGTTTATCGGCCGAAATAGCTGAAATGCATATAATCGCGCTTGCTGGACCAGGCGTTGCCGCCCCATGCAAACCCGTATTTGATGAAAGCGTTGTATACGTCTCCGCCTTCCGGGATGGAATAGGGGTCCTCGCTCGGCAGCCAGTAGGAGCCAGTGGTCGGGGTAAGCGAGCCGTCCTCGTTGATCGTCGCCTCCATGTTTTCCTCCCAGTTGATGTCCACCGCTGTACCCTGCGAGTGTTCACCCGTGCGCCAGGAGTAGCAGCCGACATCCTTGATGGGGAACTGCTCGTCCCCGTTGTAAATTTCTTCAAAGATTGCCTCGTAGATAGGGGCAAGATTGCTGTTTACCTCCAGATAAGCCGTGCCGGAGGTTTTGGTGCCGTCCTCCTGCAAACGCCAGACCGGAACGGAGATTTCAACCATGTTGGCTTCGGCTTCCTCAGCGGTTTGGTACGGCTGACCGCCTACGCCATAGACCAGCTCCATCTTTTCCTCTTCGGTTTGCGGCAAGGTGATACCATCCGTTACGTTCCACGAATCGGTGGAATCGTCAGTGTCGCTGACCGAAGCATCCTCAAAGGCGGAGCAAAACCGCGTTGCCATAATTAGCGCCTGCTCGCGCGTGGCGGTTCCGCTGGGGGCTAGCATGGTGGTTTGTCCGGAGGCGGAAATGCCGTTGACCACGGTATAATCCACCATGGTAATCATGGCGTCGACAGCATAAGAATTGATTTCGGGAACATCGGGATAATCCTCCACGCAGGCATCGCCGGCGATAGCGGGTGCGTCGATACCGGTAACATCCAGAATGTTATACAGCATCACGCAAAGGTCCTGCCGTTCGATTTCGGCATCCGGGTCAAAGATGCCGTCGCCACGACCGTTGACCAACCCGAGTTCGTAAGCCGCGACAACATTGGGGTCGTCACAATCGCGGAAGGGCTTTTTGCCCGAGGCGAATACCGCCTTGCCGCTGACCGCTTTATAAGCGTTGACGGCAATCCCGCAAAATTCGGCGCGGGTGATAGCGCCCGTTGCGCTGCGCGTTTCCAATGCGCTCGGCATCAGTCCGGCTTCCTGCGCAGCGGCAACGCCTTCCTCCGCCCAGGCGGAAACGCCGGACAGTGCGCCCGCTTGTGGAGTGAGCAGCGCGGCGAGCAGTGCGAGTACACCGGCGCGATGAAAAAACGAATGTGACATAAGTAAGGGGCCTCCTTGCGAATGGGGTTTGAATAGCGTATTTTATAGGAGAGGATGTTGCAGGTTTCTGTAAAAAACAAGTAAAACAGAAACTTATTCACAGTATCCACAGGTTTTTCCACAAAGCTGTGGATTATTTGCCGCCGGCAATACGGTCAAGTGTGCGATATTGCAGCGCTTCGGCAAGATGTTCCGGGCCGATGACCGGGCTGCCCGCCAAATCGGCAATGGTGCGCGCCATACGCAGTATGCGGTCGTGGGCACGCGCAGTCAGCCCCAGCCGTTCAAACGCTGCGCCGAACATACGCGAAGCGTCTTCGGTCAGTGGGCAGCATGCGGAAAGCTGCGCAGGGGAGAGGTTTGCGTTGCAGACATCCGTGCCTTGCCGCCGGTACTGTGTTTCGCGCGCTGCGACTACGCGGGCGCGAATGGCGGCTGACGATTCCTCGACGGCTTGTCCACGTGCTGCAAGCGCGGCGTATTCGACCGGCTGGACAGCGATTTGCAGGTCGATTCGGTCAAGCAGCGGGCCGGACAGTCGGCGCAGATATTGCTGCACGGATGCTTGGGAGCAGGTGCAGCGGTCGGTACCGTACCAGCCGCAGCGGCAAGGGTTCATGGCTGCGATGAGCTGAAAATGCGCAGGATAGGTCACCTGTCCTGCGACCCGTGAAATCGTGATTCTGCCATCCTCCAACGGTTGACGCAGTGCTTCAAGCACATCGCGGTGAAACTCCGGCAACTCATCCAGAAACAGCACGCCGCGATGCGCCAGCGAAATTTCACCCGGCGTGGGCAGACGGTTGCCTGCACCTGCGCCGCCTGACAGAGCGGCGGCAGAGGCGGTGTGGTGCGGTGCGCGAAAGGGGCGGGCGGCACACCCGACGGCTTCCTGTCCGCGGCCGACTGCAGACCAGACACGGATGACTTCCAGCCGTTCGCTGTCGGACAGCGGCGGCAGGATGGTGGGGAAACGCTTTGCCATCATGCTTTTGCCCGAACCTGGCGGCCCGGAAAGCAGAATATTATGCCCGCCGGCTGCGGCAATCTCTAACGCGCGCTTGACCGCGTGCTGGCCCATCACATGGGAAAAGTCCAGCGCGTCATCCTGTAACGGAGGTGGTTCGGGCGGCGGACATGGCGCCAGCGGCGCACGGCCGGACAAGTGGCTGATTAACGCAGGCAGGCTCTCGACCGGAAGAACGGTCATACCGGCAGCATAAGAGGCTTCCTGCGCGTTCTGTATCGGAACATATACCGTGCGGAAACCGGCGTCCCGTGCGGCCAGCGCCATGGATAGCGCGCCGCAGACCGGACGCAGCATTCCGGACAGCGAAAGCTCGCCAAGAAAAATGGCGTCCTGCGGCAGTGGGTCAATCTGACCGGTGGCCGCAAGGATGGAAAGCAAAATAGGGAGGTCGTATGCCGTACCCGCTTTGCGGGTATCTGCCGGGGCAAGGTTTACCGTGATGCGGGAAACCGGCCAGTCAAACGAGCAGGATTTAATGGCTGCGCGCACACGCTCTCCGGCTTCGGACACTGCGCCGGTCGGCAGCCCGACGACATCCAGACGGGGCAGACCGTTCGAAAGCAGGCATTCGACGGTGACGATATAACCGTCGATTCCGCTCAAACCCGCAGAAAAAACGCGCGCAACCATCGGACTCCCCCTATTGTATATAAATTCCTGTTTATAATCATACAGCAATTCTACAAATTTCGCAATGCAAAACAGCAACTGCAAAACAAATGTAACATTTAAATCGTATAAGATTGCCGTTTCATAATACGAAATTGCGATTAAAAATCGGGAAATTGTTACGAATTTGTCATATTTGGTGTTTACATTTTTGGTGAGGAGTGATAGAATAAAAACGGCCGGTGGAGACGGCTTTTTCCCGTGTAAAAAATCGGGCGAAAAGGCTTTTCACCCCTTCAGCATGTTATAACTGAATAGGAGGATATAAACATGGCAAGAAAGATGAAGTCCATGGACGGTAACACTGCTGCGGCACACGTGTCGTATGCGTTTACCGAGGTCGCGGGTATCTATCCGATCACCCCGTCCAGCCCCATGGCAGACAGCGTAGACCAGTGGGCAGCCGCAGGTCAGAAGAACATTTTCGGTACTACCGTTAAGGTAATCGAAATGCAGTCCGAGGCGGGCGCCGCAGGTACGGTTCACGGCTCTCTGGCAGCCGGCGCGCTGACCACGACCTACACCGCATCTCAGGGTCTGCTGCTGATGATCCCGAATATGTACAAGATCGCAGGCGAACTGCTCCCCTGCGTGTTCCATGTTTCCGCGCGTACGGTTGCATCCCATGCGCTGAACATCTTCGGTGACCATTCTGACGTTATGGCTTGCCGTCAGACCGGTTTCGCTATGCTGGCTGAGACCAATCCGCAGGAAGTAATGGATCTGGGTGCCGTTGCGCATCTGGCAACCATCAAGTCCCGCGTTCCGTTCATCAACTTCTTCGACGGCTTCCGTACTTCCCACGAGATCCAGAAGATCGAGGTTTGGGATTACGAGGATCTGAAGGAAATGTGTGACATGGACGCTGTCGAAGCGTTCCGCAAGCGCGCTCTGAATCCGGAGCATGCTATGATGCGTGGCTCGCACGAGAACGGCGACGTATTCTTCCAGCATCGTGAGGCTTGCAACAAGTACTACGAAGCGGTTCCGGAAATCGTAGAAGAGTACATGGGCAAGGTCAACGCTAAGCTCGGCACCAATTATCAGCTGTTTAACTACTACGGCGCTGCTGATGCTGACCGCGTCATCATCGCGATGGGCTCGATTTGCGACGTAGCGGAAGAAGTAATCGATTACCTGAACGCACATGGCGAGAAGGTCGGCCTCGTGAAGGTTCGCCTGTACCGTCCGTGGCGTGCGGACAAGCTGCTTGCTGCGATTCCGGAGACTGCCAAGAAGATTGCGGTTCTCGACCGCACCAAGGAGCCGGGCGCACAGGGCGAGCCGCTTTATCTGGACGTTGTTACCGCGCTGGCCAACGCCGGCATCACCGACAAGACCGTTATCGGCGGCCGCTATGGCCTGGGTTCCAAGGATACCCCGCCGTCCTCTGTCTTTGCGGTATACGAGGAGCTGACCAAGGCTGAGCCCAAGCGCCAGTTCACCATCGGCATCACCGACGACGTGACCTACCTCTCCCTCGAGGAGAAGCCCGCGCCGAACACTGCGGCGGAAGGCACCACCGAGTGCAAGTTCTGGGGTCTCGGCGGCGACGGTACCGTCGGCGCAAACAAGAACTCCATCAAGATCATCGGCGACCACACCGATAAGTTTGTTCAGGCGTACTTCCAGTACGACTCCAAGAAGACTGGCGGCGTTACCGTTTCGCACCTGCGCTTTGGCGACAAGCCGATCAAGTCTCCTTACTATATTAATAAGGCGGATTTCGTTGCCTGCCACAACCCGTCCTACATCACCAAGCACTTCCCGATTGTGCGTGACGTTAAGCCGGGCGGCGTGTTCCTGATCAACTGCCAGTGGACGCCCGAGGAGCTCGAGCATCATCTGGCGGCTTCCGAGAAGCGCTACATTGCCAAGAACAATATCCAGCTTTACACCATCAACGCGATTGATCTGGCCATTGAGATTGGTATGGGCAAGCGCACCAACACCATCCTCCAGTCCGCTTTCTTCACGCTGGCTAAGGTTATGCCGCAGGAAGAAGCAATTGGCTACATGAAGGATGCAGCCACCAAGTCCTACCTGAAGAAGGGCCAGGATATCGTTGATATGAACCATAAGGCGATTGACGCCGGTTCTACCGCATTCGTCAAGATTGACGTTCCGGCTTCCTGGGCTGACGCTGTTGAACCGGAAGACACCCGCGATTTGCAGGGCCGTCCGGAAGTTGTCAAGATGGTCAAGGAAGTTATGGAGCCGATTGGCCGCATGGACGGCGACTCCCTGCCGGTATCCGCTTTCGCGGGCGAGCATGTGGACGGCTCCTTCGAGCACGGCGCTGCCGCTTATGAGAAGCGCGGCGTAGCGGTTACCGTTCCGTCTTGGAATCAGGATACCTGTGTACAGTGTAACCAGTGTGCTTATGTCTGCCCGCACGCGACTATCCGTCCGTTCGCGCTGACGGAAGAAGAGGCTGCTGCCGCTCCGGCATCGACCAAGATCGTCGATATCAAGGCTGGCAAGGGCAAGGGCGTTTACAAGTACACGATGGTCGTTTCTCCGCTCGACTGCATGGGCTGCGGCGTATGCGTTGGCGTGTGCCCGACCAAGTCCCTGACCATGGTTCCGCAGGATCAGGAAGCTGCACAGCAGGATGCTTTCGATTACTGCGTAGACAAGGTTGCCGAGAAGGCCGATATGATTTCGGTCAACTCCGTCAAGGACAGCCAGTTCAAGAAGCCGCTGCTTGAGTTCTCCGGCTCCTGCGCAGGCTGCGCTGAGACCTCTTATGCCCGCCTGATCACGCAGGTTTGCGGCGACCGTATGTATATCTCCAATGCGACCGGCTGCTCGTCCATTTGGGGCGGCCCGGCTGCTACCAGCCCGTACACCGTTGACAAGGACGGCCATGGCCCGGCTTGGGCAAACAGCCTGTTCGAGGACAACGCAGAGCACGGTCTCGGTATGTTCTATGGCCAGCAGGCTATCCGTGAGCGCCTGATCTCCAAGCTGGAAGAGATGGCTGCTGCGGAGCAGACCCCGGCTGCGACCAAGGATGCGATTGCCAAGTTCATGGAGACCAAGGACGATGGCGCTGCCAATGCAGAGCCGGCTAAGGCTCTGGTTGCCGAGCTCGAAAAGGGTGCGGCTGCCGGCTGCGACGCCTGCAAGGAAGTTCTCCAGCATAAGGAATACCTCGCTAAGAAGTCCGTCTGGATCTTCGGCGGCGACGGTTGGGCTTATGATATCGGCTTCGGCGGTCTGGATCACGTCCTCGCTTCCGGTCAGGATGTAAACGTGATGGTATTCGATACCGAAGTTTATTCCAACACCGGCGGTCAGGCCTCCAAGGCGACCAACATCGGTGCCGTTGCTCAGTTCGCGGCTTCCGGTAAGACCACCAAGAAGAAGAGCCTTGCTGAGATTGCAATGAGCTATGGCTATGTATACGTTACTCAGATTGCGATGGGCGCGAACATGAACCAGACGCTCAAGGCAATTGCCGAGGCGGAAGCTTACCACGGTCCGTCCCTCATCATCGGCTACGCTCCGTGCGAAATGCACTCCATCAAGGGCGGCATGACCAACTGCCAGGCCGAGATGAAGAAGGCTGTCGATTGCGGTTACTGGAACCTGTTCCGCTTCAATCCGCAGCTGGCTGAGGAAGGCAAGAATCCGTTCATCCTTGAGTCCAAGGAGCCCAAGACGGAGGATTACCGTAAGTTCATGATGAACGAAGCGCGTTACTCTGCTCTGACTCGTTCCTTCCCGGATCGTGCTGAAAAGCTGTTCACCGAGTCCGAGGTTGAGTCCACCAAGCGCTATGCACATCTGCAGCGTTTGCAGGCTCTGTACGCTCCTGAGGCGTAAGGACCAGCTGACCGCGTAGAAAGCACTGGACTGAAAAATAAGAACCGCCCGCGGAAACATTCCGCGGGCGGTTTTTTTGTATCCTTCTGGATATTTTCGGCAGACAGGGCGAGAAACCTCCACAATATTTTGCGTTTTCGCGGCGGGAAACAGCAAAATCCTGTTGCGCAAATAGAGAAAACGCGGTACAATGATAAACAGAAAGGTGGTGCCCGTTTTCATGGCATTCACAGGCTTTAACGCTGCGGGGATTGATTTGCTGCAGCTGAACCGCCTGCAAAACAGCAAGGAATTTTACGAAGAACATAAAGAAGAAATCAAACGGCAGGTGATTTTGCCGTTTCACGAATTGATTGCACAGATGACGCCCATGATGCTGGAAATCGACGCGCAGTTTGTTGTCACGCCGTCGCGTATGGTGTCGCGCGTGCGCCGCGATACCCGGTATACCAAGGATAAAACGCTATATCGTGCAAATATGTGGATGTTTTTCCGCCGTAAGCGGCAGGAGCACGAATCTGTGCCATGCTATTATTTTGAAATCCATCCGGAGTTCTGGGGCTTTGGCTGCTGGGGCGCATGGGGCAGGGGCGAAATGGAGTCCCTGCGTGAGATGATTTTGCATGAGGATAAGCTGTTCCTGCAAGCATATGACGCGGTGCAGGCTTGCCCGCAAATGCATCTGGATGGAGAGCTGTATAAACGTCCGAAATTTCCGGATGCAGAGGATCGGTATCAGGACTGGCTCAACCGTAAGGAGATTGGTGTGGATTTCCGCGAGACGCAGGACTTTGCGCCGCTGCTGGATGGTTCGTTTGTGCAGCCGATGGTGGAGACGATGCAGCGGCTCGCGCCGTTCTACCGTTTTCTGCTCGCAGCGAAAGAGCGCGCGGAGGCAGCACGTCGGGAGGCGGTCCAATGAGGTATGTGGCGTTGGATTTTGAAACCGGCAATGCGTCGCGCCTGAGCGCTTGTGCATTGGGCGTGAGTATTTTTGAAGACAATACGTTGGTTGCTGAACAGACAACCCTGATTAAGCCGCCCGCGCAAGTCGGGAAATTCCATTGGGGCAATGTTCGCGTCAATCATATCAAGGAGTCCATGGTGGTCGATGCCCCTGCATTCGACGAGGTTTGGCGGCAGGGCATAGGCGAATTGGCTGAGGGCAGCGTGTTGGTCTGCCATAACGCAATGTTTGATACGGCAGTGCTGTGCGCTTGTTTGGCGCATTATCATCTGCCTGTGCCGGAGTGCCGGTATGTGTGCACGGTGAAAGTCGCGCAGCGGGTATGGCCGCAGCTGCAAAACCATAAGCTGGACACAGTTTCGCAGGCGCTCGGCATTTCTTTGAATCATCATGAGGCAGGCTCGGATGCGCGTGCGGCCGGTTTGATTTTGCAGGCTGCCTTGCGGGAAACCGCCAGCGCGGATGCGGATGAGCTGGCTGAAAAAATCGGTATGCGGCTGGGACGGATATCCTGTATGGGAACCGTGCCATGCAGTATCGCAAAAGAATTACGCGGCGGAAAAACCGTCCGTTTAACCCAAACCCATGTATAAAGGAGAGAGCAGCTATGAAAAATTATCTGGAAAACATTGATCGGGAAGCCCTTCGTGCACGTGCAGAGCAGATGCTGCGCTATGCAGATGATGCGCGCAGTCAGGCAGGTCGCTGGACGGATTATGCCGTATCCAAGGCACAGACGTTTTCGGTTCTGGATTTTGCGATTTTTAAAATATGCCTGCTGTCTCTGGGATTGTGGCTGGGCACCTGCTTCTCGCGCTTTTTTAAGAAATTCCGCGGCGTTTTGTTTGTTGCATTTGCAGCAAGCTGGCTGTATCTGTTCTGGCGCATTTTCTTTGACTGCGAAGAAGAATAATAGGCTGCTGCATTATGACGTTGGGTGAAAGCCCGGTAGGAGAGGAGTATGTCTGTGGAGGAGCCGACCCAGCAGAATAAATCAAAATTTCGTGCGCATCCGCATTATTTTCAGTGGGGCCTGACAGCGTTTTGTGTGATTGTTTCCAGCGCAATCGTTGTGTTTCTATTGCAGTGGCTGCCGATTATCTGGACGATGTTTCAAAAGCTGCTTGGTATTCTCAGCCCGTTTATTTATGGCTTTGTAATGGCATATTTGCTGATGCCGGTTTTTAACGGATTGTACAAGCGGATTCAGCCGCCGCTGTCCAGACGATTGAAAAATGGAACCCGCATTGCGAAAGGCTTGTGCAGCATTTTAACGCTGATGATTGGTATTGCCGTGGTGGGGATTCTGCTTTGGATGGTGCTCCCGCAGTTGGTGGTGAGTGTCTTCTCGTTGCTCGAATCCATGGACACCTATCTCAATGAGATTTCCAGCTGGGTGGCGGCGCTGCTCAAGGATAATCCGGTGATTGAGCGCAATTTCCTCCAGCTTTACGAGGAATTTTCCCAGCAGATTGTCAACTGGGTACAGAATATCGCGCTGCCGCAGCTCGTTGAGCTGATGACCGGCGTTGTAACGACGGTTTCTGTATTGTTTGATATTCTAATCGGCATTATCATTGCGCTGTATATTCTCAACAGTAAGGATACGTTTTGCGCACAGGCCAAGAAAATGACGTACAGCCTGTTTTCTATTGACCGCGCGAACCGCATTATGGGCCGTGTTGCCTATGTGCACCGTGTTTTCGGCGGCTTTATCACGGGTAAGCTCATTGATTCCTTGATTATTGGCGTGCTGTGCTTTGTCGGTTTGCGTTTGCTGATTGGTTTCGGACTGATGACAATGGACCAGTCGTATGCACTTCTGATTTCGGTTATCATCGGTGTGACCAACATCATCCCGTTTTTCGGGCCGTTTATCGGTGCCATCCCCAGCACGATTCTGATTATGGTAATCAGCCCAGTGCAGGCGGTGTATTTTGTGCTGTTCGTTCTGGCGTTACAGCAGTTTGACGGCAATATCCTTGGCCCGAAGATTCTGGGCAACTCTACCGGTCTGTCGAGCTTTTGGGTCATGTTTGCCATTTTGCTGTTTGGCGGTGTGTTTGGATTTGTCGGAATGGCAGTCGGCGTGCCGCTGTTTGCCGTGCTGTACAGTGCGGTGACCGAGGTGGTTTGCAGTTTGCTGAAAAAGCGCGGCTTGTCTGTAGATACCAATGACTATCGCGGCCCTCGCCGGTTGGACCCGTCGACCGGGGTGTTTGTCGAGGTGAAGGAGGAGCGCCCGCCTGTTTCCGCGAAGGAGCGCCGCCGTGCGGCAGAAAAGGCACGTGTGCAAAAGCAACAAGAGGAACAAAAAAAGGACTGACGGTAGTCAGTCCTTTTTCTTATGTCGGCAGCATGGCGTCGAGCGCGTCAATTAGTGTCTGTGCGTCATGCAGATGGTGAATCCATGGAGTGCTTTCGTAGACGAAGCTATTTTGACCCAGCACAAAATGCAGCGGGCGTTCCTCGTAGTATGCATCGATTTCGTATTGTACGGTATCGAGCGAGTAGCTTTGTTGATAAAACGGCAGGCGCAAAGCTTTGCAGGCTGCGGTCAACTTTGTCAGCTGCTCCAAATCGACTTGCGCAGTGACATCTTCATATTCCGCGTTGCCGGTTATGCGCCCCACACGCCAAATTTCTATCTGCCCGGACTGCGGCGCAATGGAATACGGGGTGAACGCATAGGCCAGTGCACCACACAGCACGATGGCGCCTAACAGAATGGCAATAGATTTCCGTTTCATGGAAGGCATCCTCCTTTGCCTGTTCGTGTAGTCCAAAAGCGCAAACAAGGGCCGAAACCATTTGTTTCGGCCCTTGTAAATTCCGTATTCTAAGGATGCGACGGGGAGAAATTACTTCAGGCCCGCGGTGATGATTGACATCTGGTAAACCTCGTCCGCGTTGCAGCCGCGGGACAGGTCGTTAATCGGTGCATTCAGACCCTGCAGAATCGGGCCGTATGCTTCAAAGCCGCCCAGACGCTGCGCAATCTTGTAGCCGATGTTGCCGGCGTTGATGTCCGGGAAGATGAAGGTGTTGGCCTGACCGGCAACCGGGGAGCCCTTGCACTTGGTTGCAGCAACCACCGGAGAGAAGGCAGCGTCAAACTGCAGCTCGCCGTCAACAGCAAGCTCCGGTGCAGCAGCCTTGGTCTTTTCGGTCGCGTTGCGCATCATATCAACCGTGTCGCCCTTACCCGAACCCTTGGTCGAGTAGCTCAGCATGGCAACCTTGGGGTCGATGCCGAATGCCTTTGCAGTCTTGGCAGTCTCAATGGCGATTTCTACCAGATCGTCCTCGCCGGGGTTGATGTTGATGGCACAGTCGCCCATTGCGTACAGTTCGTCGCCGCCATCCTTGGCATCGCGGCGCAGAATGAAGCAGGAGCTTACGATCTTGTTGCCGGGCTTGGTCTTGATGATCTGGAGTGCAGGACGAACGGTGTCCGCGGTGGAGTAAGTAGCGCCGCCGAGCAGGGCGTCCGCCTTGCCCATCTTAACCAGCATTGTGCCGAAATAGTTGCCCTTTGCAAGAGCGGCACGGCACTGCTCTTCGGTCATCTTGCCCTTGCGCAGTTCAACCATCTTGGCAACCATCGCGTCCATTTCCGGATAGGTTGCGGGGTCGATGATTTCCATTCCTTCGATATCGAAGCCGCCGGCCTGTGCCGCCGCCTTCACTTCGTCCACATTGCCAACCAGAATGGAATCCAGCAGGCCATCCTTCTTCAGGCGGGAAGCAGCCTCAAGGATACGGGGATCGGGGCCTTCGGTAAATACGATCTTGCGCTTGTCAGCCTTCAGCGTGGCAATCAGATTTTCAAACATGTTGCACTCTCCTCCATTTTAATGGCTTTGTCCGGCGTAAAAGATGACTGCGGACAAACTATTGTAACCACATTATACACCCTGTTCCTATCGCTTCACAAGTATTATTTTGAGTAGATTTTGAGTAATTCTTGCTTCTGTTTTTGGGGTGGTTGCTTTATGAAAAAACTGGGCAAAATAGGAGCGGAAAGGGTGTGATGAAATGCAGGTGATACGGTATTTGAACGGCAGACGTCTGCATGGCGTGATGCCGCCGCTGCTGCTGGATCAGGAGGGCATTGGCAGCATGCTCAGTGCGGCACGCAGCAGGCAGCAGCTTCCATTGCCCGATACCGCCCCCTCTGCTATACTGGAAGCGGAGGGATGCAGTCTCGGAAGGGATGAAATATGAAGCATACGGCGCTTTATTTGCGCGTTTCCACTGAAGCGCAGGCGGATGAAGGCTATTCGCTGGCAGCGCAGGCAGAAAAGCTGGAGGCCTACTGCCGGATGAAAGGCATTGCTGCGTTTCAGCGTTATGTAGACGGCGGCTTTTCCGGCTCCAACCTGACACGGCCTGCGGTCACCGAACTGGTGGAGGCCATCCGTGCCGGGCAGGTAGAACGTGTGGTGGTTTATAAACTCGACCGCCTTAGCCGCAGTCAGAAGGATACGCTGTACCTTATCGAGGATGTATTTTTGCCGCATGGTGTGGACTTTGTGTCCATCAATGAGAATATTGACACCGGCAGCCCTTACGGACGCGCGATGATTGGCATTTTGTCTGCGTTTGCGCAGCTTGAACGCGAAAATATCTTTTTGCGCACCCGCATGGGCATGGTAGAGCGTGTCAAGCAAGGCTTTTGGCCGGGCGGCGGAAAAATCCCATTCGGATACGACTATGACACGAATAAGGGGATTTTGGTGCCGAACAGCGATGCAGATACCGTGCGTGAAATCTACGCGCGCTATCTGGAAGGACAGTCGACCGGACGAATCGCGCGAGAGCTGGGGCTGAAATATGAGCATCTGGTGCGGCAGATTCTGCTGCGGGAGAGCAATACGGGTGTGATTGTGTACCGCGGGGAGACTTATCCCGGACGGCATGAGCCGCTTGTGGATAAGCAGACGTTTGAGCGGGTCAGGAACCGCTTGCAGCGCGCAGATAAGCCGCGTGCCGCGGCTTCGAGCAAACTGCTGACCGGGCTTTTGGTATGCGGCCACTGCGGGGCGAAAATGCGTTACCAGAAATGGGGCGGCGCAGGCGATAAGCTGGTGTGCTATTCGCGGGACAAATCCAAGCCGCATCTGGTACACGATGCAGATTGCCCAAATCGCGGTGTGATGGCGCGGCAGGTGGAGGCGGTCGTTATCCGCGACCTGTCCCGGCTGGCCGCCCAGCCGATGCTGCCGCGCGGCAGCAGGACTGCACCTGCGGAATGTCGGCGTGCACTCGAGCGCGCACAGCGCAAGCTGCGCCGCTTATATGAGCTGTTCGCGGAAGGGGAGGATGATACCCTGCGGGATGCCATTGCGCGCGCCAGAAGGGAATGCAGCCGGGCGGAGCAGGCGCTGGAGCGTGCGCAGCAGACGGAGCGGCTGGAAGAGCAAAACGCCGCGCAGCAGGCACTGCAAACGATAGGCAGCTGCTGGGAGAGGCTGAGCGACGCGGAAAAGCAGATGCTGGTGCGCGCCTGCGTGCAGAAAATCGTGCTGCAAAACGAGAAAATAGAGATATTTTATACCATTGAGGGCGCAGAGACGTGCCAATCCTTTGCGGGATAGCTGGTTTCGACTTTGAATATTCATGCCGATGATTATTGGGGAAATCCGGCGGTATCTGCGCGATAACAGCGCATTGCGGGTGTCGCGCAGCCTGCGGGATACGGCTTACAAAGCGTTGCAGGCCAAAGAAGCGTTTGTGCGCGAGCATCAGCGTGAGCCGGACATCGTGGAGCTGGCAAAACTGATGGATATGCCGAAGGAAGAGGTCGTGCTGGCGCTGGATGCCATTCTTGACCCGGTCTCGCTGTTTGAGCCGGTGTTCCACGATGGCACAGATACGGTCTGTGTAATGGACCAGGTAGGGGATAATAAGAATACCGATGAGCAGTGGCTTGCCAGCATTGCACTGCGGGAGGCCATTGACAGCTTAAACGAGCGGGAGAAGCGCATCATCCGGTTGCGTTTTTTTTTTTTTTGCTCCCAGATGGAGGTGGCCGACGAAATCCATATCTCACAGGCGCAGGTGTCCCGCTTGGAAAAGGGGGCGCTGGAGCATATCCGAAAACGCATATGAAAAAGCAGGCCGCTTTGCGGCCTGCTTTTTTATGCAATACTGGTCTTTACCGGGTATCGGAAGCGCTGTTGATAGGCGTGGTACCAAAGGTAACGCGGGAGGATGGAATACCCTGACGGGACATGTAACTGGTCAACAGTTGTACGGTTTGCGCGGTATTGCGGTTGTGATGCAGCTTGAGAACGATAGTTGCGTTTGTGGCGGCAAACTGCTGCGCGGTGTTCGCATAGGCGCGTGCCGAGGACTGGGTATCGTCGCCACAGTTGAGCGTAGCGTCCCACAGGCGGTATCCCGCTCCGGTCAATGCATCGCGCTGCGTTTGCGTCAGTTTGCCACAGCCGGTTTCATTGGAGACAATACGAGCGGATACGCCGGTCAAAAAGTTCAAACGCTCGTTCGCGGCGGACAGCGCTGCCAGCATGTCCTCAGAGGAGGTTTGATCATCCGCGCTGAGCAGCAGGGCAGGTGTGTGGCCTTCTGCGACAATACGGCGGATTATGTCATCCGGCCAGATGGACGTGTCAGTGGGCAGAAAGAATGTCGCCAACCGGCCGGCGCTTTGCAGTGCGTCTAAAATGGCCGGCGTTGCGCTGGTCATAGGTGCGCCATAAAAGGTTAAGTACACGCGGGCAGGCTTTTGGGCAGGCTGTTCTTCCACCTCCGGGATGGGGGGCTCTACCGGCTGCACCGGGGGCTCTACGGTATCCGAAGGCTGGGAAGGCGTAATGCCTTTGTATGCATTGATGGCACTTTGAATGGCGCTGTCCTGACTGGAGGCGAAAGACGAATCGCTGGAAGCAGAGCCGTCCATAATGCGCAGCACGCTTTCGCCGTAAGCCGATAACGTGGAATAGCTCAGCCCGAATTTGCTGCAGCAGAGCTTGACGGGGACATAAACTGTGCCGTTCATATCATAAGCCGGGGTGGAATAGCTGGTCAGGTTCTGGTCATATACATAGCCCTCTGCGGTCGAAAAGCTGAGCGTTTCGCCGCCGGAAGACAGGTTGAGCACATCGTTCTCGCTCGAAGCGGATACGCCCAGCGAGGAAAACACACTGTATGGCACATATAGCTCGCCGCCCAGCCGTGCCGGCATGGTACTATCGGACAGCGGGAGCAGGGTATCGTTGACCGCGGTTAACGTCAATGCGCGGGCCGGCGCGGGAAGCACCATGACGATAAGTGCTGCACAAAGCAAAAGGCTGAGCAGTTTTTTTAGTTTGCGTGGGATACGCGGTCACTCCTTTCAGCAAATTATACGAACATATTATAACAAAAAGCAGATGGTTTGTCATCCTTCTTGCAAAAAAACGCCTTGCTTTATCTTGGCAAAGTGCTATAATGAAAGAGTACAAAACCTATAACAGAAAGAGTGAATCCACCATGCTGCAGATCAGAACACAGCTCACAGACCACAAAAAGCCCAAGCCGGACGAAAATAAATTGGGTTTCGGCATCTATTATACCGATCATATGCTGATCATCGACCACGATGAGGAGCAGGGCTGGCATGATGCCCGTATCGTGCCGTACGAGCCGCTGTCGATTGATCCTGCGGCGATGGTGCTGCACTATGCGATGGAGTCCTTTGAGGGCATGAAGGCATACCGCACGCCGGATGGCTCGATTCAGCTGTTCCGCCCGGACAAGAACGCCCAGCGTATGATCAACACCAATCACCGCATGTGCCTGCCCAGCCTGTCGGTTGAAGATTTCGTGCAGGCGGTCAAGGCAATTGTGTCGGTTGAGAAGGATTGGGTGCCGCATCAGCCGGGTACCAGCCTGTACATCCGTCCGTTTGTCATTGCGACTGAGCCGCACCTTGGCGTGCGCCCGTCCAAGACCCATCAGTTTATTATCATCTGCTCGCCGGTCGGCGCGTATTACTCCACCGGCATCAACCCGGTCAAGATTTTTGTTGAGGACGAGTATACCCGTGCTTGCCCGGGCGGCACCGGCTTTACCAAGTGCGGCGGCAACTATGCGGCCAGCTTGATTTCTCAGGTCAAGGCACATGAACTCGGCTACGAGCAGACCCTGTGGCTGGACGGTGTAGAGCATAAATATGTTGAAGAGGTTGGCTCGATGAACTGCTTCTTCAAGATTGACGGCACGGTTTATACCGCTCCCTGCGTGGGTACGGTGCTGCCGGGCGTGACCCGTATGAGCTGCATTGATTTGCTCAAGCACTGGGGCATTCCGGTATCCGAAGAGCGTTTGCCGATTGTGGATGTTATGAAGGCGTCCAAGGATGGTAAGCTCGAAGAAGTATTCGGCACGGGTACTGCGGCGGTCATCTCTCCGGTGGGTGAGTTGCGCTATGAGGGCGATGTGGCCTACATCAACAACGGTGAGATTGGCTCGATTACGCATAAGCTGTATGACACGCTGACCGGCATCCAGTGGGGCACACTGCCCGATGAGCTGGGCTGGACGGTCAAGGTAGACTAACGAGCGGTTTTCCCCGAAAAAGACAACTCCCTTCGGCGCGCAGGCGTCGGAGGGAGTTTTTGTGTTCCGGCTCAAAAAAACTGTAGCTGACCGTCTGCCAGATTGACGATTCGCAAACCGCTTTGCTCTGCCATACGAACGGTCTGCGCAGTGCCGCCCGGCTTGCCGTCAAAGTAGCAGATGAGCAGGGAAGAGGCATCGACCATAAAGCGGTTGCGCGCGGCATAGCATCCGGTATAATAATCGCGGGAGAGCGCGAATACGCGGTCGGCTGCAAGCAGACAATGATTGAAGCGGCGCTTCCATTCAGCCGGGTAGCGGTCGGCCTGCCGGTCAAACGGGATGGCGCAGAACAGCTGTACCGGCAGTGTGTTTCGCGCACGCAGCACAGCTTCGGCGGCCCATAGGTCAAAACCGGTGGACATACCGGTAAAGAATCCGGTGTAGCCCAGTGCTGCGGCATCCTGAATCGCGCAGTCAAGTGCGGCGGTCAATGCTTCCATACGGGAGTCGTTCGCGGGAAACGGCATTTTCTCGACACGATAGCCCGAAAAACAGCAGGTTGCGGCGCGGTCGGTCGGCATTTTCACCCCTCCAATCAGAACAAATGTTCTATTATGGACAGTATACATCACACGGGCCGAAAACGCAAGTTGTAAATACGAAAAAAAGCTGGTACAATAATAAAAACCGCGGTGGAAAGAGGAGGGTGCCATGAACGGACAAAACCGCTTTTTCTATTTGGTCAAGCGCATGGTTTACCGATACTTTTCGGATGGCATTCCACAGGCCGCAGCGGAGTTGTCGTATTTTTTGCTGTTTTCCCTGTTTCCGCTGCTTATCTTTCTCAACGCACTGCTGGCGCGGCTCAATTTGTCGATGGAGGGAATCGAACCGGTGCTGGAAATGCTGCCGAAAAGCTTGCAGCAGCTGATTATCTCTTATCTCAACCAGCTTGCAGCAACGCCGCCGGTCAGCCCGATGCTCATCGGAATTGGACTGACGCTGTATTTTCTCTCGCGTGCGGTGCGCTCCATGATGCGCACGGTCAATGACATTTACCATGTTGAGGTAGCGCGTGGCATGGTGTGGGACGTCCTGATTTCATTTGGCATCACAGCGGGGTTTCTGGTATCGGTTGTGTGCAGTTTTGTGCTGGTCGTTGCGGGCAAGGCCCTCATCCGTTTGCTGCCGCGTTTGGCGCCAATTCCGCAGCCGGTGCTTGATATGACGCATGACGCCAGCTTTTGGGTGATGATTCCGTTCATTTTCGTATTCTTGATGCTGTTTAATCGAATCGTGCCCAACCTGCATCTCAAGTTCCGGGAGGTGTGGCCGGGGGCGTTGTTTTCGCTGGTGGCATGGCTGTTGGTTTCCTGGGGCTTTTCTTTCTATGTGGACAATATGGCAAGCTACTCGGTGTTGTATGGCTCGCTGGGCGCCATCATTGTGCTGATGCTGTGGCTGTATATTGTCAGCATGATTCTGTTGATGGGGCCGCAGCTTAACCATACGCTGGTGGTGATGCGGCTGTATCGTTTGGAGAATGAAAAGCGGATTGATTGAGAGGTTCCCATCCGGTTTGCGGATGAAAACAGAAGGAGGACAAGAAAAAATGAAGGTTGTAGCAATCAATGGTTCGCCGCGTAAGGGCGGCAACTGCGCACAGATGCTGGAAGTGCTCGGCGGTGTGCTGGAAAAGGAGGGCATCGAGTTTGAGGTGTGCCAGCCCGGTGCAAAGGTACACCCGTGTATGGCGTGCTATCATTGCCTGAATAACAATACACTGCGCTGCGTACAAGCGGATGACGGTGTTAACGAGATTATTGAAAAGTGCATTGCGGCAGATGCCATTGTACTGGCCTCGCCCGTGTATCATGGCGGCATTGCGGGCAGCATGAAGTGCGTAATGGACCGCATCATGCTTGCTGCTTGCTGCGGCGAAAACCAGTTCCATCATAAGGTCGGCGCGGCTCTGTGTACGCTGCGGCGTTCGGGCGGCATGGAAACCTATCAGCAGCTGCTCGGTTTGATGGACGCAATGGAAATGGTGCTGGTCACTTCGGATTACTGGAATGCTGTGCATGGCGCGGACATTGGCGAGTGCAAGCAGGATATTGAGGGCGTGGAAGTGATTGAAAAGCTGGGCCGCAATATCGCGTGGATGCTCAAGGTCATTGATAAGGCCGGTATCGCTCCGCCGGAGACGCATCCCCGCACCATGTTCAATTACATCCGATAAAGCAAAGGGAAGGCACGAAAGTGCCTTCCCTTTTTGATAGGGCAGGCTGTAAGCAAAATTCACAGATTATTAACAGGATGTTACCGAATTGACGTTGAAGCCTTGCGTATTTCCCGATACAATATATACATGGGATAGTATATGTTGGAAAGGAATGGATACTATATGACGGCAGAACACGATATTTTGCAGGTCACGCCGCGGGTCGAAGCGTTGGCGTCGCTTTGCACAGAGCATGACCGGATAGATGCTGCGCTGTATAAAGAATATGATGTCAAGCGCGGCCTGCGTGACCTGAACGGTGAAGGCGTACTTGCGGGACTGACAAATATATCGGATATCATTTCCAAAAAAGAAATAGACGGAAAGCTTGTGCCGTGTGACGGTGAATTGTACTATCGCGGTATTAAAATCAATGATTTGGTGCAGGGCTTCATTCGGGACGGGCGCAAAGGCTATGAGGAAGTGGCTTATTTGCTGCTTTTCGGCGAACTGCCGGATGCAAAGCGGCTGAGTGATTTCAAAAACTTGTTGGCGCAGGGCCGCACCCTGCCGACAAACTTTACGCGCGACGTCATCATGAAAGCGCCGACGCACGATATGATGAACAGTTTGTCCCGCAGCGTGCTGACGCTGGCATCCTATGACAGCAATGCAGACGATATTTCATTGCCGAACGTCCTGCGGCAATGCCTGATGCTGATTTCGGTATTCCCGATGCTCGCCGTTTATTCCTATCATGCGTATAATTACTATGAGCGCGGCGAAAGCATGTATATCCATTATCCGTCAGACAGTTTATCCACCGCGTCCAATTTCCTGCGCATGCTGCGGCCGGATATGCAATATACGCCGCTGGAGGCCAGTGTGCTCGATTTGGCGCTGGTGCTGCATATGGAGCATGGCGGCGGCAATAACTCTTCGTTTACCACCCATGTGGTCACCTCGTCGGGAACAGATACCTATTCTGCGATTTCCGCGGCACTTGGCTCGCTTAAGGGGCCGAAGCACGGCGGCGCCAATTACAAGGTCGTGCAGATGTTTGAGGACTTGAAGAACAATGTCACGGACACGACCGATGAAGAAGCGGTGGCGGACTATCTGGGCCGTTTGCTGCGCCGCGAAGCATTTGATTGCAAGGGCTTGATTTACGGCTTGGGCCATGCGGTTTACTCCATCTCCGACCCCCGTGCCGAGGTGTTCAAATCCTTCGTCGGGCAATTGGCGCACGAAAAAGGCAGGGATGCCGATTTTGCGTTGTATTCCCTGGTGGCACGTCTGGCGCCTGAAGTCATTGCTCATGAGCGCCATATTTATAAGGGCGTTTCGGCAAATGTCGATTTCTATTCGGGCTTTGTGTATTCCATGCTGGGCTTGCCGCCCGAGCTGTACACGCCGGTGTTTGCAATTGCGCGTATTGTGGGCTGGAGCGCACATCGGTTGGAGGAGCTGGTGAATACAGATAAGATTATCCGCCCGGCGTATCGCTGTGTGCAGCCGGCAAGCGGTTATGTGTCGCTCAAAGACCGTTGACAGTACATTTTGGATGGGAGGAAGAATGATGCAATCAATCGGATTTATCGGTGTAGGCGTGATGGGGCGCTCCATGGTGAAAAATCTGCTCAAGGCAGGTTATGAGGTGGCGATTTATTCGCGCACCAAATCCAAGCTTGAAGATTTTCTGGCGGAAAACAACGTGACATGGTGTGATTCGGCAGCGGAGTGTGCATCCGGTAGAGATGTGGTCATCACGATGGTGGGTTATCCGCAGGACGTTGAGCAGGTTTATTTTGGGCAGGAGGGTATTTTGGCCGCCGCCCAGCCGGGTGCCTATTTGATTGACATGACGACGACCGACCCAAAGCTGTCTGTGCGTATTTACGAGGAAGGCGCAGCAGGTGGCCTGCATGTGCTGGATGCGCCGGTTTCCGGCGGTGATACGGGTGCCAAGAACGGCACATTGTCCATCATGGTCGGCGGTGAGGAAGCGGATTTTCAGGCATGCCTGCCGGTGTTTGAGGCAATGGGGAAGCAGATTGTTTACGAAGGCCCGGCGGGGGCAGGCCAGCACACCAAGATGGCCAACCAGATTGCCATTGCCGGTACGATTGCAGGCGTCAGTGAAGCGTTGGCCTATGCCGAGCGGGCGGGGCTGGACACGCAGAAAATGCTGGACAGCATTTCCAAGGGCGCTGCCGGTTCATGGCAGATGGAAAACCTGATGCCCAAGATGATGCGGGAGGACTATGCCCCCGGCTTTTTCCTCAAGCACTTTATCAAGGATATGAAGATTGCGCAGGGGCAGGGCTTTGGCTCATTGCCCGTGCTCGAGCGGGTCTGCACGATGTATGGCGATTTGGAGGCCGAGGGGATGGGCGATTTGGGAACGCAGGCGCTCATCCGCTATTATCGGGGAAATAACGAGTGAAATCCAATATGGACAGAACAACGGCTCGGAACCATTCGGTTCCGAGCCGTTGCTGCATCTATAGCACTCAATCAATATCGAGCGCGTTCTTCACTTTGTCCCAGAAGCCTTTGCGTTTGCTCTGGTTCTCATCAGTAGAGGATTCCTCGAATTCACGCAGCAATCTTTTCTGCTTTTCGGACAGGTTTTTCGGTACCTCGATGCTCACGCGAACATACTGGTCGCCGCGTCCACGCCCGTTCACATTCTGGATTCCCTTGCCCTTCATGCGGAATACCGTGCCGGTTTGTGTGCCTTCCGGTACCTTATACTCAACACGACCGTCGATGGTCGGCACTTGCAGCGTATCGCCCAGTGCCGCCTGCGTGAAGGAAATCGGGATATCTACATAAACATCCTGTCCCTCGCGCGAGAAAATCGGGTGCGGACGAATGGAGATGGTCACGAACAAATCGCCCGCCGGCCCGCCGTTGACGCCTGCGTTGCCCTGACCGCGCTGCTGGATGGATTGCCCTTCGTCGATACCGGCCGGGATATTGACCTTGAATTTGCGTGTCTTGCGCACACGGCCTGCGCCGCCGCACTTGCTGCACGGCTTTTTGATAATCTTGCCGGTACCGCGGCAGTTCGGGCAGGCGCCCTGCGTCTGGAACATGCCGAGCGGCGTGCGCTGCGTTTGTGTCACGACACCGGTACCGCGGCAGTTCGGACAGGTTTCCGCGCTGGTGCCCTTGGCCGCGCCGGTACCGCCGCACTCATCGCAGGACTCGATACGGTTGACCGAAATCTCTTTTTCGCAGCCGAATGCAGCTTCTTCAAACGAGAGGATGATATTCTGCCGGATGGATTCGCCGCGCTGGGGGGCGTTGCGGCGCTGGGAGCGTCCGCCGCCAAAGCCGCCGCCGAAGAACGAACCGAACAGGTCGCCAAGGTCGCCCATATCAAAGCCGCCGAAGCCGCCCGCACCTGCGCCGCCGCCGTAACTCGGGTCGACGCCGGCAAAGCCGAACTGGTCGTATTTGGCGCGTTTATCCGCATCGGACAGCACTTCATATGCTTCATTGACTTCCTTGAATTTATCGGCAGCCTCCGGATTGTCTTTATTCAGGTCGGGGTGATACTTGCGGGCAAGGCGGCGATAAGCCTTTTTGATTTCATCCTCGCTTGCGCCTTTCTGTACGCCAAGCACCTCATAATAGTCTCTTTTATCAGCCATTGTGATCCCTCAAATAACGAAATAGCATGCCGCAGGGCGGAACGGAAACCGTTCCGCCCCACGCGGCATGGAAATTACTTCTTCTGATCGTCGTCCTTGACTTCGGTGAAGTCTGCGTCGACAAAATCGCCCTGCGGGCCGCCCTGTGCGCCTGCACCCGGCTGGCCGCCCATGTTGGCGCCGCCCTGCGGAGCCTGCTGCTGATAGATTTTACCGGCCAAATCGCTGAACTTCTTGGAGAGGTTATCGGTGGCCATCTTAATCATATCGGTATCGGTACCCTTGAGCGCTTCCTTGACCTTGTCGATCTCGGCCTGTACGCTGCTCTTTTCGTCCGCAGTCAGCTTGTCGCCCAAATCGGTCAGCGCCTTCTCAGACTGGAATACCAACTGCTCGGCGTTGTTGCGAATCTCAACAGCTTCCTTGTTCTTCTTATCCTGCTCGGCGTACTGCTCGGCCTCGTGCATTGCCTTGTCGATTTCCTCCTGCGAGAGGTTGGTCGATGCGGTAATGGTAATCTTCTGCTCCTTGCCGGTGCCCAAATCCTTAGCCGATACGTTTACAATGCCGTTCGCGTCGATATCGAAGGTAACCTCAATCTGCGGTACGCCACGCGGAGCCGGAGCGATGCCGTCGAGGGTGAAGCGGCCGAGCGTCTTGTTGCCGGCTGCCATGTCGCGTTCGCCCTGCAGGACATGAATCTCAACGGAGGGCTGGTTGTCAGCCGCGGTCGAGAAAATCTGGCTCTTCTTGGTCGGGATGGTGGTGTTGCGGTCAATCAGCTTGGTGCATACGCCGCCGAGGGTCTCGATGCCGAGGGACAGCGGGGTAACGTCGAGCAACAGAACGTCCTTGACTTCGCCGCCGAGCACGCCGCCCTGAATGGACGCACCGATAGCAACGCATTCGTCCGGGTTGATGCCCTTGAAGCCGTCCTTGCCGGTGATGCCCTTAACGGCTTCCTGCACGGCCGGGATACGGGTGGAGCCGCCGACCAGCAGAACCTTGGACAAATCGGAAGCGGACAGGCCGGCATCGCTCATTGCCTGACGAACCGGGCCCATGGTGCGCTCGACCAAATCTGCGGTCAGCTCGTTGAACTTTGCGCGGGTCAGCGTCAGCTCAAGGTGCTTCGGGCCGGTCGCATCCGCGGTGATATACGGCTGGTTGATGGAGGTCTGCGCCATGCCGGACAGCTCAATCTTCGCCTTCTCAGCGGCTTCCTTCAAGCGCTGCATCGCCATCTTGTCGGTGGACAGGTCGATGCCGTTGGACTTCTTAAACTCGGCTACCATCCAGTCGATGATGCGCTGGTCGAAGTCGTCGCCGCCGAGGTGGGTATCGCCTGCGGTGGACAGCACTTCGAGTACGCCTTCACCGATGTCCAGAATGGAAACATCGAACGTGCCGCCGCCGAGGTCGTAAACCATGATTTTCTGCTCGGCTTCCTTGTCAACGCCGTAAGCCAGCGCTGCCGCGGTCGGCTCGTTGATGATACGCAGTACTTCCAGACCCGCAATCTTGCCGGCGTCCTTAGTCGCCTGACGCTGCGAATCGGAGAAGTAAGCCGGAACCGTGATGACCGCCTGCGTTACCGGCTGACCAAGGTAGGCTTCCGCGTCCGCTTTCAGCTTTTGCAGAATCATTGCGGAAATCTCCTGCGGGGAATAGGGCTTGCCGTCGATGTTAACGCGGTAATCCGAGCCCATATGACGCTTGATGGAAATGATGGTACGGTCAGCATTGGTAACAGCCTGACGCTTTGCGACCTGACCGACCATACGCTCGCCATCCTTGGAGAACGCAACAACAGACGGCGTGGTGCGCGCGCCTTCGGCGTTGGGGATAACGACGGCTTCGCCGCCCTCCATAACGGATACACAGGAATTGGTTGTACCTAAGTCGATACCGATGATTTTGCCCATAATTGATAGCACTCCTTTATGATAACTGTTTGCTTTACAAAATTAGTTGGCCACCTTGACCATTGCGTGGCGGATGACCTTGTCGCCGATTTGGAAGCCCTGCTGGAACACCTCGGCAATCTGGTTTTCTCCGAACGCCTCGTCCTCCACATGCATTACAGCGTTGTGGAAGTTGGGGTCGAAACCGGTGCCCGCAGACGCCTCGATAATCGTGACATTCAAGCCCTTCAGGCTTTCGACCAACTGGGTCATGGTCATTTCCACGCCCTTTTTATACTCTGCGTCAGTGGTTTCTGCCTTGAGCGCGCGCTCGAGATTGTCGTAGGTCGGCAGCAGCGCTTTGACCGCGTGGCTGACCGCATCGTTGTACGACTGCTCACGTTCGCGTTGGCTGCGCTTGCGGAAGTTGTCATATTCTGCAGCCATGCGCAGAAAGCGGTCGTTGAGCTCATCGAACTTGGCTTTCCAGTCCTCAGCGGGCTGTGCAGCCGGTTCTTCGTTTACGGTTGGTTCGGCAGCGGTTTCCGCCGCCTGTTCCGCAGCCGCCGCCTGTTCGGTTTCGGCAGCTTCGGGCTGTTTCTTTTTGCTCATGTTGATTTGATGCCTCCATTTGCAGGGAAATCAGGAATTCCCGTCTTTTTCATCCAAAAAGGTTTCCGCAATCAGCTTGTTCAGCCCCTTGGCGAAGCGGCTGAGCTGCGCGGACAACTTGGCGTAATCCATGCGGGTCGGTCCGACAATACCAATCGCGCCCTGTCCGATATGGCCGATATCATATTTTGCGTAGATTGCAGAGGTTTCACGCAGGGGATTTGCCCCGTTTTCCGGCCCGATAAAGAATTGGATACCGTCTATTTTGCGTGTGGCCGGTAGCAGATGCTTGCGGTCATCCTCCATGTAATCAAGCAGCGCCTGCGCTTTGTGCAGGTCGCGGTACTCGGGGAAACGCAGTAGCTTGTTGGTGCCTTCCAGAAAAACCTTCTGGTCGCTCAGCTCTTCAATCAGCTCTGCGATGTATTCGGCAACCGGCGCAAGCAGTGCGGAAAGACCGGCAGCACGACGCACGATGTCGAAGCGCTCTGCCGTAATCTGGCTGAGCGGCAGGCCGGTCAACGTCTGGTTGAGAACGTAGGTGAGCAGCTCGGTCTCTTCTTTGGAAACGTCGGCCATGGTGCGCACCATTTTGTTCTTGACCGTGCCGGAATCGGTAACGACCACGATGACGAAATTCATTTTGTCCACCGCGATAATTTCAAACTGTCGGATGGAAATTTGCGTCAGCGCGGGGGTGATGGCAACAGATGCATAATTGGTCAGGCTGGAAATCAGTTTGCCGGCCTCTTGAATCAGGCGGTCAAGTTCCCGCACCTTGGTCTGCATCATGGTTTGCAGCGGCGCATCATCCTCACCGGTATCCGTCGGCTGTTCCATCAGCTCATCGACATACAGACGATAACCCTGCGGCGAGGGGATACGGCCGGCAGAGGTATGCGGCTTTTCCAGATAACCCATTTCCTCCAGCTCGCTCATTTCATTGCGAATGGTCGCGGAAGAAAAGGGGAGGGAATGTCCTTCTGTCAGTGCCTTGGAGCCGACCGGCTCGGCAGTGCGGATATAGTCGCCGATAATGGCCTTTAGGATTTGTTTTTTTCGCTCGGACAATTCCACCGAACCTGACTCCTTTCTGTTAGGGTTTAGCACTCATCCCTCCTGAGTGCTAAACTTAATTTACCACCCTATGGCTGCAAAGTCAAGTGCCGTTTATGAATATTTTGTTAAATGATGCGCGCATGTTTGTCACACGACAGAAGGGAGTGCCAATGTTGCAAGACAGACGGGAGAATTCGGCGTCTCTCGCTTGCTTTTCAGGCGGTAAAATGGTATGATAATGCATGGAGAAAAGCGGCAGTCGGCCGTGTGAGAGAGAAATATATTCTCAGAAAAGAAGGAGACAAAATCACATGAAAGAAGTAAAAACAGGTATTGTTGGCCTGGGCCGTCTTGGCGCTGTGCACGCGGAAAATCTGGCCTTTAAGATTCCGGGATGCCGTCTGGTCGCTGCATGCTCGCTGGAGCAGAAGGAGCTGGATTGGGCAAAGGATTACCTCAAGGTCGATTATGTAACAACGGATTACAAAAAAATGGTGGACGAAGCGGATATCGAGGCCGTGGTCATCGTTTCCTCGTCGCCGGAGCACTGCTGGATGATTGAGTATGCGCTCGATGCCGGTAAGCATGTCTTTACCGATAAGCCGCTTGGCTGTTCGTTGGAGGAGTGCAAGCGCGCTGAGGCAGCGGTAGAGCGCCATCCGGATAAAATTTTCTTCCTGGGCTTTATGCGCCGCTATGACCCGTCCTACGCCGATGCAAAGGCAAAGATTGACGCAGGCGAGATTGGCAAGCCGTATCTGGTCAAGGCGACCGGTCTGGACCCGGAAGCACTGGTGGAGAGCTGCATCAAGTTCTCCAAGACCTCGGGCGGTATTTTCATCGACGCGGCATCGCACGATATCGACTTGATGCGCTGGTTCCTCGGCGGCGAGGTGACCGAAGTATATGCTGCGGGTACGACCTTTAAGCATCCCGAATTTGCTGAGAATGGCGATACCGAAACCGGTATGGCGATGCTCAAGTTTGATAACGGCACGGTCGCCTTCCTGCATGTGGGCCGCACCGCACCGCATGGATATCATACCGAGACCGAAATCGTTGCGACCGAGGGCCATATCCGCGTCGCAGGTGTACCGTGGAAGGATCGTGTCATGGTATATGACCAGTATGGTGCACGTCAGGAAATCATTGAGAATTTCCCGCAGCGCTTTGCAGAGGCATATCTGCTGGAGATGGTGGATTTCATCGACTGCATCCAGAAGAACCGCAAGCCTGAGCTGACCGTCTATGACGGCACCAAGGCAACGGTTGTTACCTATGCCATTACGGATTCGTTCCATACCGGCAAGGCGGCCAAGGTAGAATATTGATTTTGGCCCAAGCGTAAAGAATAACAAGCAGCCCCGCGCTTATCTGCGCGGGGCTGCTCGCATAATGGAGACACAAAAAGCCGCCCATTCGGGCGACTTTTTGGTTGACGCTTATTTGTACATGGCAGGCTTGTCCATCATTTCAATCGGCAGGAATTGGCCGGTACCGCGCGAACGATTGAGCGCATCCGCGGCAACGCAGGCAGCATAGCCGTCCCATGCGGACGGGCCTGTTGGGCCGCCGGTAGCCAGTGACTTGACCCATTCAGTCAGCTCGATGTCATAGGCTTCGATAAAGCGGTCCTTCCAGTCGGTCAGGATGGGGAAGGAGCGGGTCGCGTTGGCGCGCTTGACGACTGCATACGGGTCGGGCAGGTTGACCGTACCCTTCTCGCATACGACCTGACACTGGATATCGTAGCCATAGGCATCTGCAACCTGTACTTCCACATCAATACGTGCGCCCGACTGGGTTTCCAGCAGAACGATTTGCGGATTGTCATATCCCTTGGTCGAGCAGGCCGACTGACGAACTTTGAGCACCTGTCCGCTTGCATATTCGTCGGAAAGCAGCCAGCGGCAGATGTCCAGCTCGTGAATTGCGACGTTGGATACGCCCATTTCGGTCTGGAAGCCGTCAGGCTGGGATACGTTGCGGTGGCACGCATGTATCATCAGCGGTGCGCCAAGCTCGCCGGAGTCGATAATCCGCTTCATTTCGGCGTAGCCGCGGTCATAGCGGCGCATAAAGCCAACCTGTACCAGTCGCTTTCCCTGTGCAAGCTCTGCTTCGATAATCTTCTCGCAGTCAGCGGCGTTCTGCGCAAGCGGCTTTTCGCAGAATACATACTTGCCGTGCTTGAGGCATTCCAGCACATATCCGGCGTGACTCGGATCGGACGAAGCAATCAGTACGGCGTGGACTTCGGGCGCGGCAATCAGCTCTTCGCCGGTTGCATAGGCGCGCAGCCCTTCATATTGCGCAGCCGTTTTGCGGGCGGCTTCCTCAAAATAATCAGAGCAGGCAACGACCTGACAGCCGGGGACCAAATCGTGCAGGCGACGGATATGGTCGCGGCCAATGGCGCCGCAGCCGATTACACCAATATTCAGCATGTAAAATCTCTCCTTTGTTGAGTGGTTGAAACAAGTGGGTGATTCGACAGCCCCTTCGCAGTGGCATAAAGCAGAAAAGCAGTCGTAACAACCTGATATTCATATTTTCGCATAGTTGTGCGCATGATTCAAGAGGGAAGCGGCAATCTTTCCGAAAAAACACAGGCGCAGTTTATGTGCGGCGGAATTACTCCACAGAAACCATGAAATAGAAAAAGGCTGCCGCAAAGCGGTAGCCTTTTTCCGTGTATGTAAATGAGTGATTACTTCGCAGCCAGACGGCGAGCCTTGGCTTCCATACGCTCACGGGTAACGTCGAGCAGTACGGCGCCGATGATAACCAAGCCGAGAATCAGGTTCTGCATGGCAGAGTCGATGGACAGCAGGGTGAAGCCGTTACGCAGGGTCTGGATAATCAGTGCGCCGAGCATGGTACCAAGCATGGTTCCCTTGCCGCCCATGAAGGATGCGCCGCCGATGATGCAGGATGCGATAGCGTCGGTATCGTACGGCTGAATTGCGTTAACGCCGTTGCAGATACCGGAACGGCCGATGGAAACCAGACCTGCCAGCGCAGCCATCAAACCGGAAATCACATAGCAGAAGGTCAGTACGTTTGCGGAGTTGATACCGGACAGACGAGTTGCTTCCATGTTACCGCCAGCACAGTAAATCGAACGGCCCAGTGCGGTACGGGTCAGCAGAATGTGCATGATGATGTAGATGATGATGACCATGATGAAGCTGACAGGGAAGCTGCCGATGGAGGAAGAACCCAGCCACATAACGCCTTCCAAACCGGAGAAGGAAACCATCTGGGAACTGGTAACAATCAGGCCGGCGCCCCAGAGTACGTTCTTCATACCGAGGGTGGATACGAACGGATGAGGCAGATGCAGACGGGTGAGCAACAGGCCGTTGATAGCACCAATCGCAATGCCAGCTACGAGGATGACCACGATCAGCATGAAAGAATTGGTTACACCCTTGTTAACCAGCATACCAGCTAAGCAAGCACAGAACGTGGCGTTTGCACCAACCGACAGGTCAATACCGGCGGTGATCAAGCACAGCAGCATGCCTACCGAAAGCAGGCAGTTAAATGATGCCTGACGCAGAATAGACATAGCGTTAGAAAAAGTTAAAAAGTTACTCGAGAAAATAGTGAAAATGATGCACAGAATGATCAGTGCGCCAAATGTGCCAGCATAAGTCATCAAATTGCTGGACTTCTTCGATTTAGTCATCTAATTTACCTCCCCAAGCTGCCTTCATAAGGTCTTCCTGATTGAAATATTTGCTGTCGCGGTCTACATCCGCCATGACCTCGCCACCGCGCATAACGATAACGCGGTCGCTCATGCCGAGGATTTCCGGCATTTCGGAGGAGACCATGATAACGCACTTGCCTTGTTTGACAAGGTCGTTCATAACATTGTAAACCTCGACCTTTGCGCCGACGTCGATACCACGGGTCGGCTCGTCAAAGATAAAGATATCGGCATCCGTGTTGACCCACTTACCAATAACAACCTTCTGCTGGTTACCGCCGGAAAGCTGGCCGACAATCTCATCAATTGACGGGGTCTTGATGCGCAGAGAAGCAATATTCTTCTCGCCGACTTCCAAAATCCGCTTTTCATTCAGGAAAGGTCCATCGCTGAAGCCCTTCATGTTTGCAAGAATCAGGTTGGTACGGATGCTCTGTGCCAAAACCAGACCCTGACCCTTACGGTCCTCGGTCAGGAAGGCGATGCCAGCCTTGATGGCCTGACTCGGAGACTTGATCTGTACTTCCTTGCCCTTGATGATAACTTTGCCGCTGTCCAGCGGATCTGCGCCGAAAATGGCACGCATGGTTTCGGTACGGCCCGCACCAACCAGACCGGCAAAGCCGAGAATCTGTCCGCCATAGGCCTCAAACGAAACATCACGCAGTACGCCTGCTTCCATCAGATGCTCCGCCTTGAGCATCGGCTCCGCGCTCTTGGTGCCGAATTCCTTGGGGAACTGGTTATCGAGAGAACGGCCAACCATCGCGGTGATTAACGAATCGTTATCCCATTCGTCAATCGGCTTGGTTGAAATGTACTCGCCGTCACGGATAACGGTGACGCGGTCGCAAAGCTCGAACAGCTCTTCCAGCTTATGCGAAACAAAGACGATGCCAATGCCGCGCGACTTCAGATCGCGGCAGGTTTTCATCAGCTGCTCAACCTCTTTTTCGCCAAGCGAAGAGGTCGGCTCGTCCATAATAATCATTTTTGCGTTGATCAGAACTGCCTTGGCAATTTCGATCATCTGCTGTACGCCCATACCAAAGTTGCCGGCAGGCTTGGTCGGGTCAACATCCTGACCAAGGGAAGCCATAACTTCTTTGGCCTTTTTGTGCATGGCAGCATAGTCCAACAGGCCGCCTTTGCCCTTGATCCACTTGTTAATAAAGATATTGTCTGTAATGCTCAGCAGCTTTTCAATGTTGAGTTCCTGATAAACACAGGCGATGCCGGCGGCCGCAGAGTCATTCGGATTCTTGAAATGCTGCTCTACTCCGTCAACAAAAATCTGACCCTCATCTGCCTGATGTACGCCGGTCAAAACTTTGATTAAGGTTGACTTGCCGGCGCCATTTTCACCGATCAAACCCAAAATCTCTCCGGGTTTTACGGCGAGCTGCATGTTTTTCAGAGCCACTACGCCCGGAAAACGCTTGGTCGCGTTTTTCAGCTCTACTACGTATTCACTCATTTGCATATCACCTTTTCTTCTCCGAGATGAAGTGCGGGACATATGGGAACTGGTCTCGGTACAGTTGCAGGACAAAGCTGTACCAGCGGAAGCATAGCGCTTTGTCTCAGTCTCGCGGGGGGCAGTAACTGGAAAGAACCCCTGCACTGATTATTCAATCCTGCAGGGGTTCCTCCCTTTCACTTAAAACTTACCTACAAGAGCGGCTCGCAAATTACTCGCCCAGATAGCCCTTCAGGGTGTCCAGACGCTCCTGAGCGTTCTCAGCAGTAACAACAGAGCAGCCGGAGTCGATGAACTCTTCGAGCTCTTCGCCGTTGATTGCCTTTACAGCAGCGTCAACAGCCATGTAGCCCATGTCATAAGCTTCCTGTGCAACGGACATGGTCTCTTCGCCGTTCAGGATAGCGGTGCAAGCGGACTGGATGCCGTCGAAGCCAACAAAAATCGTGTTGGCATAGGCCTCGTTGCTCTTAGCCGCGCGGGCAGCTGCCATTGCCATATCGTCGTTGTTGCAAACGATGATAGCGATGCCTTCCGGATGGTTCTGCATGATAGCTTCCATGGAGTTTGCAGCCTTGTCAGCAACAGCGTCTGCGTACTGGATTTCGTCAGCAAGGAAGGTGCCGCCGGCCTCTTCGATGCCCTTCTGGTAACCGGTCAGACGAGCGGTAGCAGTGCCGTCACCCTGTACGCCGGAAATAGCGATGGCCTTAATTTCGGTCCAGCCAGCTTCCTTAGCAGCTTCAACAGCAGCTTCGCCGCCCATTGCAGCAGCCTCTTCGTTACCAGTGCCTACGAAGGACAGAACTTCCGGAGCATCGATGTCGGTATCAACCGCGATGATCGGAGCTTCCTGACCAGCGATCAGTGTCTTAACCAGATCAGCCTGCAGCGGAGCGATAACAAAAGCGTCATACGCGCCGGAGCTCAGGTCGGTCTCGATCATGTTCTGCTGCTCGTCGTAAGCGGTCTCGGAGGAAGCACCCTTAACTTCAACCTTTACGTCCGGGTTGTCAGTCATGTACGCTTCAGCGCCTGCCTGAACGTAGCCCCAGTACTCGGAAGCCGTGGTCTTCAGGATAACGTCGATGGAGTAGCCTTCGCCGCTGGACTCGCCAGTGGTGTCGCCAGTGGTGTCGCCAGCGGTGTCGGTGCTGCCGCCGCAAGCTGCGAGGCTTGCACACATAGCGCCTGCGAGTAACATTGCCAGTAGTCTCTTCTTCATGATAAAACCTCTCTCCTTTTTTCGCGCAGGGAACAAATGCTGTCCGGGAAATCCCGGCGGCTGCAAAGAAAACAGCCCCTTGCAGCGGCGCAGCGTTTGTGCTCTGCTCTTCGTGTTGTCCTGTCAGGCAGGACACTGGAACGCTCCAACGTTCTGGTAATATTTTAATGCATCTGTGGTGCTTTGACAAGGGTTTGTTGTCATTTTTGTCGGTAATAGCGAGTTGGTCGCGGGCGGGTTTGTGCAGGTTCACAAAGAATGGTTTTGCAAACGGAAAACAAAGGGTGTGCATTGTGCAAAAAATCCATTTATGGGTAAATTTCATGAGGAAATCATGAGAAAAGTATGTCTGATTTGGGCATATTTTGGAGATATCCCTTGCGGGTGAAGGTTACAGTGTGGTAAAATTACAGCAAATCTAATTGGGGAGAAGGAATATCGCATGAAGCTGGCAATCAAGACCTGTACATTGGATATGCCCTATGAAAAAATGCTGGACTTTTGTGTGCAGCAGCGCATTGCGGCCATTGAGATTGGAACCGGAAACTGGTCAGGCGCGCCGCATTGTGATTTGGATTTGCTGGTCAGCGACCGGACTGCACGGGAGCGGTGGTACGACGCCATGCGCACAAGAGGTCTGGAGCTGTGCGCGCTGAACTGCTCGGGCAATCCGCTGGCATACGAAAAGGAAATGGATGTGACGAAGAAAACCTTTGCACTGGCGCAGATGCTGGGCGTGAAGAAAATCGTTATGATGAGTGGATTGCCGGCCGGCTGCAAGGGCGACAAAACGCCGGTTTGGATTACCACCTCATGGCCGCCGGAGACGCAGGAGATTTTGGCATACCAGTGGGATGAGGTAGCCATTCCCGCATGGAAGGAAATTGTCAAGATGGCAGAGGACTGCGGCATTGAGAAGATTGCGCTGGAAAACCACGGTATGCAGCTCGTCTATAATCCGGAGACCTGCCTGCGGCTGCGCGAGGCGGTCGGGCCGATGGTTGGTATGAATCTGGACCCCTCGCATCTGTTCTGGATGGGCGGCGACCCAATTGAGGCGGCGCGTGTGCTGGGTGAGCACGGCGCTATCTATCACGTGCATGGAAAGGATTCCCGTCCGGAGCGCCGTTATTGGCAGCCGAACGGCATGCTCGACACCAAGCCGATTGACGCCTTTGCAAAACGCGCGTGGAATTATGTTGCGGTCGGCGCGGGACATGACGCCAAGTGGTGGAAGGAATTCTTTTCGGTTGTGCGCATGTCAGGCTACGACGAGGAGATTTCTCTGGAAATGGAGGATTTGACGTTGTCCATGCTGGATGGGCATTTGGCCAGCCTGCATGTGCTGCGGGAGGCGCTCAATATCGAGTAAAACGGTTGCGCAGCGGTATGCGCATCAATAGTGGGACACTTCTTCGTTTACCAATCGGTAGGCGTAGTCGTGTCCCACATTTTCTTTGGACTGAAATGAAAAGGCTTGACAAATATATGCGGATTCTCTTTGAACCGAAATTCCGTTATTATAATGATGTGTAGAAAAACAAGAAAACGCGCAGCATCAATTGGAGTTCCGTCGATGAGTTACACGTTGTAACTGTATTATAGAAAAGCCGTAATAAAATTGCAAAGGTGGTTTTACACAAATTTAGGCTGTCTAATACTGTAAAAAAAGGTTGAAAATTCTTGCTATTTGTCGAATGGGTTGCTATACTTTTCATAAGCAAATGTGCAGTAATGCACGGAACAAGAACGGGGAAAATAAGAGGGGTGTACAGATATGAAAAAGCGGGTAATCAGTCTTTTGATGGCGCTTGCGTTGACGGTAGGGTTGTTGCCCACGTCGGCGCTGGCGGCGGGGACAACAAACTGGGCACAGAGTGCGGTGGATGCCCTGAATGCGATTTACGGCAGCAGTATATTTTCTGCTGATGACACGGCGGAAATGAGCGAGAAAGACACGGTTGACCTGTTGGAAAAGATGGGCTGCACAACCGATGTCGTTCTGGACAACGGAACCAGCGGTGCACAGCTCACCCGTGGGAAAGCCTGTGAGGTGTTGGCGGACGTGTTCGACCTGCCGGTGGATACTGCCGCAAACCAAACTGCCATTGACTATCTGTACAGTCGCAGTATCATCAACGGCACCGTAAATGGTCTGGAGGCGGATGGCGCTGTTTCTAAGGCCGCGTTTGCCGCTTTGACCTATCGCGTGCTCAATGCGGTGGGCGGCGGCATGGGGTCCGATACAGACCTTGTCCCCGGCAGCGATGCATATTTTGCGTGGATGTACCTTGCGGCGCGTAAGTGTGTACCGGTTGATGTATATCCGAACGCGGCGCAGACCGCCATTCAAGATGTGACCATGAATATCGAGTTTCAAGATGAATACGGCGATTGGGTGGGTGAAGAAAAGACCGGTCAGGATTTGTGGAACGCATGGATAGGTAAACTGGCGAATCTACATTACGCAGGGGCATTTCAAGCAGATTATCCGGGAGGTTCTACCAATCTGCTTGCCGCGGTGGTAACGATTGTGGATGAATATATTGCGCAGGGCGGCTCCAAAACCATTTTTTCGGATGTTTCTGCGGAAAGTAGCTTTTATGATGGCGTGATGTATCTGTTTGACCGTGGGATTGTCACCGGTGAGGGGGATGGGACTTTCTCCGCGGCAAGAGAGACGACTCGTAATGAGTTCGCTGTGTTGTTGTACCGTAATGCTGGTAGGCCGGATGCAGCGGGGAATACGGATATCGAAAAAGCGCAAGCCTATGTGACGGCACCGGAGCAGGGGTATATGACCCCTGTTGCGGGCGACGATACCTGGTGGAGTGCGGCAATTACCCGTCAAGAGGCGATTGTGGCGGTTATGAAGGCTTGTGCTGATGATACTGCTATTGCACAGGCTAATACTGCTGTGCTGGAGCGTTTCAGCGATGCCGACAGCGTGTCCCAAGCGGCGAAACCCTATGTCGCCTATGCGGTCAGCATTGGTCTGGTCAGCGGTACAACCGATGCTGCAATCAATCCGTCCGGCACGGTGAACCGCGGCACCGCCGGCGTGCTGCTTTACCGTACGCTGCTCGGTGTGGACAAGACCAAGATGAAGGACTATGCGGATAATGCGGCATACGTGTTGAGCGATGAAGCGGCGGCGACGCTTTCGCTGCCGGTGAACCGCATCGACGCGGTCGCGGTGAGCATCGTCTCCAAGACCTTGACGCTTCGCGAGGATTGGCGGCTGACAGAGAACCTCGATTTAAAAGTTCCGGAGGGCACTGCGCTGGTTATCAATGGCGATGGACACCATATTTACGAAATGGGCGGTATGCTGCAAAACAGCGGCAAGGGTACGGTCATGTTTGCGGATGGTACCATCCTTTATCCGGCAGGTGGCACACCTGAGGGCATAACGGTGAACGGTATCTGGGACACCGAGGAATCCAACGCTTTGCTGGTTGAGCGAAAACCCAAAGAGCATAGGATAACTGTTGCTCCGGTCACCGGCGGCACGGTGACTGCTGATAAGACAATGGCACAGTTTGGTGAAACGGTCACCCTGACTATTACGCCGGATGACGGCTATGAGATGGAAAAGGTGGTTATCAATGATGGCATGATTACACTGCATGACAACCAATTTATGATGCCTGACGGCGATGTGACCATCAGTGCGACCTTTGCAGAGATACCCGCTATCGACGACGACAACGCCAGTGATGATAACAATGGGGCAACCGACGGCAGCGACGTGCCGGACGATGATAATGGTGGCGCAACCGACGACAGCGACGTGCCAGACAATGATAACGGTGGCGCAACCGACGACAGCGACGCGCCGGACAATGATAACGGTGGCGCAACCGACGACAACGATGCGTCGGACGAAAATAACAGCGACGCTACCGGCGGCAGTGGCGCAACAGGCGGCGGCGGTTCAATAGGTGGCGGCGGCGTATCTGCGCCGACGAATGGAACCACCACTAATGCAGATGGCTCGACCACTACGACCGTGACCAATCCTACTACCGGCACAGTCACCGAAACCACGCAGTATCCGGATGGCTCGAGTAAAGTGGTTGCGACCCAAAAGGATGGCACCGTAACCACAACCACGACCGACACGGATGGCAATAAAACCGAGGTGGTGGAAAACACGGACGGTTCCGGCAGGACGGTTATCACAAATGCGAACGGCGCGACTTCGACCACGACCGTGTCGGAAAGCGGTCGGGTGGAATGTGCGGTCCAACTGCCTGAAAGCATGGTCAGCGCTGCGGCGAATAGGGGAGAGGTTGTAGCCCTGCCGATGCCGGCTGTGCCGGTTACCACAAATCAGGCGGATGCTCCGATTGTGACGGTTGCGCTGTCGGGCGATAGCGCAAAGGTGGAAATTCCGGTTCGGAATGTGACGGCCGGCACGGTTGCCGTACGGGTCAAGGCCGACGGCACCGAAGAGATTGTCAAGACCTCTGTCCCGACGGATAACGGTGTTGTCGTCACATTATCAGATGGCGATACTGTAAGAATTGTGGACAACAGCAAGGCATTTGCCGATGTGCCCGAGACTTACTGGGGTGCGGATGCAGTTGCTTTTGCCACCAGTCGTGAGCTGTTTGCCGGCACCAGCAGCATGACCTTTGCGCCGGAGACTCCTATGACCCGCGCGATGATTCTCACCGTGCTGGCGCGTTTTGAGGATGTGGATACATCGGTCGGAGAAAACTGGTATGCAGCCGGACAACAGTGGGCAATGGAAAATGGTGTCTCCGATGGCAGCAATCCAATGGGTTCGCTTACCCGCGAGCAACTGGTGACTATGTTGCACCGCTATGCGGGCGAGCCTGCCGTGGGCGAAACACTGGATGGATATGTGGATAGTGACAGCGTCAGCGCTTATGCGCAGCAGGCGATGGATTGGGCAGTCAATGAAGGCATCATCACCGGCTACACCACGACCACACTCCACCCGAAAGAAGAGGCTACCCGTGCGCAGGTAGCAACCATCCTGATGCGTTTTGTGGAAAATATTGCAGCATCCTGAGCAGGTAAAGGTATCGCCAAATATTCATAGGCATAGGATATCAAGAAACTGATAAATAAAAATAGCAAAAGTATAATCCGCACGTTGGAAACGGTAGTATGTTTCCAATGTGCGGATTGTTTATACGAAAAATGCGCAGCTTTAGCAGTCGGGTAGTACTGGAGATGCTGGGCGGAACTTTTTGTCCGTCTATAGTTGACGCATATGACTGTTCTCAGATGGGGTTCAAGTGGAACGCTTTTACTTATGATGGCTCGCGGTGTGTTTTGCTCTGCTCTAAGGGGAAGGGGGGGTATACAGCGGCGACAGTGGTCTGTTCGGAAAGTATTGGGCAAACAGAAAAGACTGCGATGTCTGTCCCGTGCAGAAAAGTGCCTGCGCCAATCAGGTAGGTAAGATGCCAGAAAGTTGATGGATAGCTGCTTCAAATCATCCGTCCAGCGGCATCTATCCAGATGGAAGGAAGCGGTATACCGAGAGACTCTGAATCTACGGTAGATAAGGTGCGAGGGTATCTTTAATAGAGTCATAAATTGACACGTATTTTGCGACGAGGAATAAAATGCTCCAAAAAAAGTTAAGCGGTGCTGCCTTAAATATGATGGAATTGCTGCGAAGTGAAGGTGATTATGATGGGTAGCTGTTTAGTGTATTCAATTGGCTTTTACAATCCACCAAAAATTTTTCTTAAAAGACTTAACTTTTTCTGAGACACGCCGAAAAAACTAATAGTAAGTGAAAAACATAGAAAATATAAGCAGTATTCAATGCAGGATGATATTGTTGCTATATTATATCGGGAGAGGTTATGAAGTCAGCGTTTTGTGCCTTGTACCCCTATTGTTTGCAACTTTCCTGAGAGTTTAACGTCATTTTGTTTTCATCCGGCCGACGGGTCGGTTGAAATATAGTTCACGCGCCAAATGATTTCGGGCAGTTCGGCCGAATGTCCGAAATTTGGCGGCGCTCCACGACCTGTGCTGGGGCAAGGGAATGCCCCGTCACATTAATCAAATATAGGAGGAACCTATTTATGCGTATTCAACACAATATTATGGCGATGAACGCCTACCGTAACTACTCCAACAACACCTCGGCTCTGTCCAAGAACCTGGAGAAGCTGTCTTCGGGCTACAAGATCAACCGTGCAGGCGATGACGCTGCTGGCTTGGCTATTTCCGAGAAGATGCGTGCGCAGATCACTGGCTTGGACAAGGCGCAGGATAACGCGAAGGACGGCATCTCCCTCGTACAGACCGCTGAAGGTGCGCTGACCGAAGTGCATGACATGCTCAACCGTATGTACGAGCTGGCCAACCAGTCCGCGAACGGCACCTACGACGGCACTGACCGTGAGCAGCTGCAGAAGGAAGTTGCTGAACTGAAGGATGAGATCGACCGCATTGCAGACTCCTCGAACTTCAATGGCATCAACCTGCTGGACGGCACGCTGGGCGGCTATGCAATGACGCAGGGCACTGCCGTTGATAACGGTATTCAGTCCATCACCGTTTCGGGTGGTAAGCTGGATGCTGCGGGTACGTTCACTGCAAATATTGACGCTGCTGGTAAGATTACCCTGAGCGGTCCCGGTTCGGGCAGCGGTGTAACATGGGTTGCTATCGGCACAGATACGCTTTCCGGCAAAAACGGCGGCAATATCACCTTTGAGGCGCAGCTGGTCGGTACTGCTACGCAGGATGCTGCTGACGTTTACGAGGGTATGACTGTTACCGTTACCGTTGCGGAAGCAGACGATGCCGGCGACTATGCTACCACTGCGTTCACCGCCAGTGCTGCAACCGGCGCGCAAGGCCTGACCCTGCAAATCGGCGATACCAGCGCAAAGTACAACCAGTTGAATGTTGCGGTGCAGGATATGCACGTTGAGTCTCTCAATATTGACGACATCAACATCGGCACACAGGATGGTGCGCAGGAGGCAATTGCAAAGATCAAGAATGCGATCAATACGGTATCGAGTGTCCGTGGTACTTTGGGTGCAACCCAGAACCGTCTGGATCATACCATCAACAACCTGTCCGTAATGCAGGAGAACATTCAGGATGCTGAGTCTTCTATCCGCGACACGGATGTAGCTGATGAGATGATGGCTTATACCAAGAACAATATCCTGATCCAGTCTGCACAGGCAATGCTGGCGCAGGCAAATCAGGTACCGCAGGGCGTTCTGCAGCTCCTGCAGTAATCCATGCCATAATTGGCTTCATGACAAGGAGGGGGGCGGGCTTCGTCCCGCCCTACCCTTTGTTCAAGGGTTGGAAAAGGAGCCCCCAGTGGGGCTCCTTTTCGAATTTTTGAATTCATCTCAACAAAGGAGAAATAGATATGAATCAGCAAAAGTCCCCGTTGCTGTCCATTGGTATGATCGTAAAAAACGAAATAGATTGCTTGCAGCGGTGTTTGGAATCTTTGGCACCCTTACGGGAAGCGATTACTTGCGAGTTGGTCATTGCAGATACCGGCTCTACCGATGGTACACGAGAGCTTGCTGCGCAATATGCAGATGTTTTATTTGATTTTCAGTGGTGCAATGATTTTTCTGCGGCACGAAATGCGGTTATGGATCGATGCACCGGCCAATGGTATCTTTCCCTGGATGCAGATGAATATTTGGATCAGGACTTGCAACGGTTGATTGCATTTTTGAAGCAGCCGCCCCGCAATGTGTCTCTGTGCATGGTGTATCTACGCAATTACACCATCTATCACTCCACCGAAGCATATTCCGATTTGCTTGCTTGCCGTTTGGCACGCTTGAACACCGGTGTACGCTATAGTGGCGCAATTCATGAGTATTGGCCGCTGATTGAGACCATAAAAAGCTGTTACGTCATTGATCAGGTTGTTATTCATCATACCGGATATGCATATCCTTCCGCAGAGGCTCGCCAGAAAAAACTCAAACGTAATATGCCGCTGTTGGAAGCGGAACTGAATAAGGAACCGACCAATCTGATGCGGGTACTACAGTGCTTGGAATCGAGCTATACCGAAGAACAGGATATTCGATTTGCGCATATGGGCATGCAGTTAGTACAGCAGGATTTACCCCAAAACAAACATATTCAGGCTGCGGTCGCTCGTGCTGCAGTACAAGTCGCGCTGAATCATGATCTGCCGGAGTTTGCTTCCTGGGCTGAAATCGCCGAAACAGAATTCCCGAATTCTATTTATACTTTAATAGATATTCCAATGTATCGCGCGGCATACGCCTACAATCATAAGAATTATGAGGACGTTTTGCGATATTTATCGTCCTACTGGGAGGGTATCCGTCGGTTTGACGCCAAAGAGTTCGATCTTACGCCTCTGTGCTACAGCCCGGTCTACACCGCTGTAGCTGACAGACGTGAAACGGCAAAGAAAATGCAGATCGAGTCGTATCGAAATCTTGGGCAATGGATTCCCTTTATTAAGGCGCTGGATGATCGTCTGAAAGAAAAAATGACGGAAAAAACCGGTCCAGAAATCCTACGCATTATTGTTTCCTCTTGGACTCAGGTTGATCTGCGCGACCAGATGACGCGTTTTTACCAACAGCTCCTTGCGGCCCGCAAAGAACATCCGGAATGGTGGGAAAAGTTCCAGCAGGATGGACGTGCCTATTTGGTTGCGCCTACGGACGGTTCGTTTGTGCGCCCGCTTGGGCTGTTTGCGCCGTTGGATTGTGATCTGGGCCGGGTAGCAACGATTCTGCACACAAACGATGCTGAGGAAGCGCAAACAGCGGCGCAGAGCATAGAAGATTGGGCATATGTTCCTGTGCAGACGATAATAGATTATATGGCATTCTGCCTCCCCTTCCCGGAGTCATTCTATCAGACTTCTCTGGAACGCATGCATGGTATATCCGATATTTTGCTCAAGCAAAAGGATCTGGGTGTATCCTTGCAAATACTAAAATGGCTGCAAACCGTACCGGTCAGCGAGTTGCCTTTGGAGCAGATTTGGCGCTATGACCTGCTCATCTGCGCGCTACACTCCATGGACTGGACAAGCAAAGATCAAGATACAGAGGAACATCGCCACAGCCTATTGCGCCTGTATTATGCTGAGACAAGTGCATTTTTGCGTTGGTACTACAATTGGAAAATCCTACAGCAGCAGACAGTTATTGCGCTGCCAAGTGTACATCGAGCAGGGTGGCTGTTTATGGAAATATGGGAATCGCTTAAAAAACGAGACTTTTCTAATTGTATTCGTTTGTTGCGTACATTATTGCATGTGTATCCTTTGTTGAACGAAATGGTTCGATATATGTTGGATGAAGTGGCGCGTGTAGAACAACAGAGAGAAAAAATCAAGGATGCACCAGCGGAACTTCTGGAGTTGGCTGAAAAAATTCGTACTACTTTGGCTCAGTATCCTTCTGATGACCCTGCTGTGGCTACTTTGAAGCAGAGTGAAGTCTATAAGAAGGTAGCCTATCTGATTGAAGGTATGGATGTTCCTGTTTGGGGCGATTTCCCGCAATAAAGAGGAGGGAGTTATTTCATGAAAGTGGTCATTTTAGCTGGCGGTCTGGGTACCCGCATCAGTGAGGAGAGTCATTTAAAGCCCAAGCCTATGATTGCTATCGGTGACCAGCCTATTCTGTGGCACATCATGAAGTATTACTCCTGTTTCGGCTTTCAGGATTTTGTGATCTGCTGCGGCTACAAGGGCTATATTATCAAGGAGTACTTTGCTGATTACTATCTCCATCGTTCTGATGTAACTTTTGATTTCTCCGCAGAAAATCGCATGACAGTTCATTGTAATGTAGCTGAACCGTGGCGTGTAACGATCGTTGATACAGGGTTAAATACTCAAACAGGTGCGCGAATCAAGCGTGTCCAGAGGTATATTGGAGACGAACCCTTTATGCTCACCTATGGCGACGGCGTAAGCGACGTGGATTTGAACGCTCTGTTGAATCAGCATCGACAGAGCGGGAAAGTTGTAACACTCACCGGTATCCAGCCAGGCGGTCGGTTTGGTGTGTTGGATCTGGATGAGAAGAGCAATACTGTAATTGGCTTTCGGGAAAAGGCAAAAGAAGATGGCGGTTGGATAAATGGCGGCTTCATGGTCGCTCAACCGGAGTTGTTTGATTATTTAAGTGCCGAAGAATCTTGTGTGCTGGAACGTGCACCATTGGAAACTTTAGCCAAAGATGGTAAACTCGGCATTTATAAGCATCACGACTTTTGGCAATGCATGGATACGCAACGCGACAAAAACTATTTGGAAGATCTGCTTAGTCATGATCATGCTCCGTGGAAAATTTGGGATGCGCTTTGATGGTTTACACTTACCTGTCCCAACTGCGCAGCATAATGTTAATTCACATTACTACACAGGAGGACGCTTAACGTGGAGAACACGAATGACATATACCAAAAAGCACTTTCCAAAATTGATAAGTTGCTTGACAAAAAGCAATATCAAGCTTCTGCACGCATGCTAAATGATTTGTATCGGTTTAAACCAGTACGTTTGACTTGGTTTGTTCGGAAAGCCCGCTTAGCCTGGATCACGGACGGGATCGAGGCTGCACGTGAAGTATTGAAAAACAAATTCACTCTGAATTATTGCTATGAAGGTATTCCAGAGGCGCTTGCACTTCTGATAGAAATGCAAACCGAACAAGGAGCTGCGTTAGAGGCAGAACGCATTTCTTGTGCATCAGATCTTGTGCAAAATTTGGGTTCACCGCAAACGATCTATCATAAACTTCAAGGAGAACTTGAGGTGACTGGCAAATCCTTTTGGGAATCCGGCTCTCCGGCACATGCGACTGCACTTTGGAGAAATTCCTATATTGTCTCTGATGCTATTTCAACAATCGTAATAAAGCAGTATCTAAAAAAATGTTGCTCCATAGATACCGACGATTTATTATGGGCATCAGATTGTCCTAACATCCAGTATGTTCGGGAGCGGGTCGAGGAGGAAAACGGCTCATTCATCATTATGGCTGAGGAAGAGAACAAATGGCAGTCAGCGGCCTTAGCCAAAATGTTAGCTGCGTTGGGGAAGTGTGTATATTTATTGCAGCCTCCATGCCGCTTTGACGGCACGGATCACGCATTTTTTAATGAAAGCGCTCAAGCCTGCATCAACAATTTGCAAAAGCATCAACAAGTCTTTATTATTAATACATCCTCCATTCTTCAGGACGGACAAGAATTTGTTAATCGCTTTCTCATTATTCAAGAGTTAATCAAAAATGGCGGAAAGCTATTTACCGTATTGAGCAGCGGTTGTCTAATGGACGATGTGGCATTAGAGGGCGAAATGCGCAAGCATTTTGAACGGTTTAATTTACAGCTTGGCGATATATTTGAAACGAATTTCTCTGCCGGATGGGTTGGAAATTATCTCCATTATATTCAGAACATTTATGGTTTTGATGTAAATGCGTCTCTTAACGCTCCGGCTATCTACAAATTTTCCATCGTAATCCCCGCAAGGAATTCTGCAGCTACTCTTCGGTGTACGCTGCAAACCTGTTTGGACCAAGATTTTCCGACTGATGCATATGAAATTGTGATTAGCGACAATTCCACGGATAATAATCGGTCTATTTACAATTTATGCAAAGAGCTATCCGATCCTCGTATCCGCTATATCAAACCGCATCGCCCACTTCAATTGGCCAAAAGTTTTGAGTTCGCATATCTGCATACTCGAGGCGAATTTGTTCTGTCGTTAGGATCTGATGATGGATTACTCCCTTGGGCACTGCGCACACTTGATAAGGTCAGACAACAGTTTCCAAACGAGAATATTATTCAATGGGAGCGCGGCTTCTATGCCTGGCCCGGTTTTAATGGTGGGCAAGAAAATCAATTTATTATTCCTCGCCGCTATAAAAAGCAACCTATCATTCGGCATGTGCCTTGTAACAATTATTTACAAGCTCTGGCACACAATGCACAGAACGTGTATGCCCTTCCCTTGCTCTATATCAATTCCGGTTTCCGAAGAACATATATGAAAGTTCTTTTGGAGAAGACCGGACGAATATGGGACAGTCCATGTCAGGATATTTATACCGGCATAGTAAATATTTTAATTAATCCTACGATTTTATCACTAACCTATCCGCTTAGCATCGCAGGTATGTCGGCTGGTTCTATCGGTACTATCGAAACCAGTAATAAAGCCGATCCTAACATCAGATCTGCTTTGGAAGTCTCAATAAAAGGTATGGCTATAAGTTGCAGCACTTTATCGCTACCCGAAAAGCTGGTTGCAGAGGGGAAAACAGATATTGCGCTGATTGCCCGTTATCTTTACCGTTGCGCGGCTAGAGGTCTCATCAGATTAGATGAAATTACAAGGGTGTTTGATACGAAAATGCTCTTCCAACGCATGGTCTCTAGTTGCTCACCCTTACACGATCAGAGCGAAGCATATTTTCGTACGCTACTCTATACTGCATCCATGCATGGTGAAGCCTTTCTTAGTTGGTTTGACCAAAAGGTCTTTTCCCCAGCAATGATTCCAACTCTATATGGAGAAATGAGGATACCGAAGTATCAAGAGGGCCCAACTTCAACAGGTGGAGAAGTGCTGGACGCATCAAAATATGGTGTTGAGAATATTGCCCAAGCTGTCGACCTTTTTGTACAGCGTTCTGGTCTATCATAACCCCTCAGTATAGCCATTTTTATTGCGTAGTTTAATGATCCCGATGGTCTGTAAATAAAGATTTGGACCTTGCACAAACTGTAAACAAAAAATTGATCTGACTGCGTACTGTACGACAGAAAGGATAGTAAGTATGAGCGTTTTTATTATTGGAGAAGTTGGTATTAACCATAATGGAGATTTAGCGCTTGCTAAAAAACTGATCGACATTGCCGCTGATGCCGGATGTGACGCTGTCAAATTTCAAAAGCGCACTATAGAAAAAGTGTATTCAAAGGAGATGCTGGACTCTCCTCGAGAGAGTCCATGGGGACATACCCAGCGGGAGCAAAAAGAAGGTCTGGAATTTGGAAAGAGCGATTACGATGTGATTGATGCTTACTGCCACGAAAAAGGAATGGCTTGGTCAGCATCCGCTTGGGATGTGGATTCTCAGCGTTTTTTACAGCAATATGATCTTTGTTTCAACAAAGTAGCATCTGCCATGCTGACACAAGACGATCTTCTGCAAACTATTGCTGCAGAGAAACGCCATACCTATATTTCCACCGGTATGTCCACCATGGCTGAAATCGATCATGCAGTAGATATTTTCCGCAAATATGATTGCCCCTTTACTTTGATGCATTGCAACAGCACCTATCCTATGGCTGAAACCGACGCCAATCTTCGTATGATCTCCACACTGAAGGAGCGTTATCAATGCGAAGTTGGCTACAGCGGACATGAAACCGGCATCCTTGTCAGTTTGCTGGCAGTTGCTGCTGGTGCAACATCTATTGAACGGCACATTACGTTAGATCGTTCTATGTATGGTTCTGATCAAAAAGCATCCATTGAGCCGAACGAATTGAAGGAATTAGTCCAGAAAATTCGCTTGACAGAAGCAATCATGGGAACAGGCAACAAAATATTGTCCGATGCTGAGTTGGCAGTGAGAAAAAAACTAAGGGGATAAAATATGATAAGGCTGGTTGTCTTTGATATTGACGGCGTATTAACTGATGGATCCATTTTGGTTGATTGTCAAGGGAATGAACAAAAAAGAATTAATATTAAAGATATTGATGCTGTATATGAATTAAAACGTAGAGGTTTTCAGTTAGCTGCAATTACCGGAGAAAACTCACCCATCGTTTCCTATTTTGAACAACGCTTCCCTTGGGACTATTTCTTTTGTGGCTGCAAGAAAAAGGCCGACATATTATCCCAGTTGATGCGTGATTTAAAGTTAGATAAAGAATCTGTGGCCTATATTGGAGACGGAAAGTATGATGTTGATGTGCTGCCTTGCGCCGGTCTTTCCTTTTGTCCTTCTGATGCGGTGCGGGAGGCGCAATTGGTCTCCAATGTGATATTGTCCCGCAAGGGAGGCGAAGGTTGTGTTTGGGAAATGGTCGATTTCTTAATGACCTACAATGCTCCACACTCCAAGCAACGTTTTTTCCTAGATCGACTGGAAGAGCATCGCTTGCTTTTCCATCGCATGGCAGCAGATGTCTCGTTGATGGAGCATATGCTAACCTTAGCAGACCAAACAGTTTCCCGCATTCAAAAGGGCGGTCAGATTTTTTTCTGTGGTAATGGCGGCAGCGCTGCTGATGCTCAGCATATTGCCACAGAATTTATTGGGCGGTTTTATCAGGATCGCGCAGCGCTCAATGCAGAGGCTCTGTCTGTCAATACCTCTACGCTAACCGCCATCGGTAACGACTATGGATTTGAGCGAGTGTTCGTCCGACAGCTTGAAGCGAAAGCTCGTCCAAACGATGTGGTTGTCGGTCTGTCTACCAGCGGAAAGTCCTCCAATATTTTACAAGCTTTGCAGTATGCTAAGGAAAATGGAATGCTTTCTGTAGCCTTTACCGGTTTGGACGAGCCACGCGAACTACTGGAAGCGGCTCAACTGATTATCCATGCGCCCTCCCGAATAACGCCCCGTATTCAAGAGTGTCACATCTTTCTGGGGCACTTATTGGCTGAATACGTGGAAGCGAAACTGTTTCCACCAAAAAAGGAGAATCTATTATGAAGCTTTCTGATTATGTGGTACAGTTTCTACGGGAAAAAGGAGTAGAGCAATGTTTCCTGTTGCCAGGCGGCGGGGCGATGCACTTGGTTGACTCTGTTGGTCGTTCTGGCATCTTTTATGTTTGTTTTCAACATGAGCAAGGCGCAGCTATTGCTGCAGAAGCTTATGGCCAGCATCGTAACCATCCGGCGCTTCTGCTGGTAACCTCTGGCCCCGGCGTAACCAACGCCATAACCGGTGTGACAGCTGGTTGGATCGATTCAACTCCCATATTTGTGATCTCCGGTCAGGCCAAACGTTCTGATTTAATCGGTGATACTGGTGTACGGCAAATTGGCTCTCAAGAAGTACAGACCATTGATATGGTTCGCCCAATTACCAAATATGCAATGGAGATCATGGAACCACAGGACATTCGCTACCATCTGGAGCGAGCCTGGTACGAAGCTACTTCTGGTCGTCCCGGTCCGGTATGGCTATCAATACCTTTGGATGTGCAAGGCGCACAGGTCAATGAAAACAGCCTGTGCGGCTTTTCTGTGCCTGTACCCGCTCATACCGAGTTGTCCGAACCAATAGACCACTGCATTCAACTACTCAAGCAAAGCCGCAAGCCCCTGCTTTTAGCCGGTAATGGCATTAAAATCTCCGGTGCGGAAGAGGCTTTATCCTCCTTATTGTTGCAACTGCCCATTCCGGTGCAAACCACATGGAAATCCATTGATTTAATGGGAGAAGACCATCCACTGTATGCCGGTCACCCGGGCATCATGGGCGACCGTGGCGCCAATCTTGCGCTGCAGGAGGCTGACTTGCTACTGTCAATTGGCAGCAGACTGGATACCAGTCTGACCGCGTTTGACGAGCCCCATTTTGCAAAATGCGCAAAACATATCATCGTCGATATTGACCCCCACGAGCTAAAACGCATGCATATGGAAAAAGAGATCGCTCTGGCTGCAGATGCCGGTGCTTTTTTGGAAGCACTCTGTGCCTCTTTGATGCAAACACCTGTTTCACCGGAAACGAAACAAAACTGGGCCTCTTGGCTGTCCCATATCAAACAACTGCGTGCCCAATATCCAGTCGTCATACAAGCACACCGGCAGAAAAGCCACGCTGTCAGTCCATATTATTTTATCGAACAACTTTGTCAACATTTGGATCATCAGGATGTCATTGTGCCTGAAAGCTCTGGAGGTGCGGGAGAAATAACCTACCAAGCGTTTCAGTTAAAATACGGGCAAAAGATGAAAAATGCAGCTGGATTGGGATCAATGGGATTTGGCTTGCCCTACGCTATTGGTTCTTGTATTGCAAATCATAACCGCCGCACGATTTTGATTAACGGAGATGGGGCATTCCAGTTAAATATTCAGGAGTTGGAAACCCTACACCGTCTCAATCTTCCAATTAAAATGTTTATCTGGTGCAACGATGGATATGGCAGTATTCGCAATATGCAGAACAATAATTTTGGTATGTGTGTAGCGAGCGGGCCGGATAGCGGCTATACTGTTCCGGATGTGTGCGCTGTTGCCGCGGCCTATGGCTTTTCAACTTATGAGGTACACAATAATCAAGAACTGGTGGATCGTTTAACTGATATTTTAGAAGAAGCTGGCCCAAGTTTGTGTGCGGTTTGGATAGATCCAGAGGAAACGGTTTCGCCTCGCGTTAAAGCTTTTCCGCAACCGGATGGTAGTATGAAATCTGGTGCATTGGAAGATATGTGGCCCAAGGTAGGAGGATAATGACATGAATAATGATTTCGAGTTTTGGAATGAAATTCAAAATATGTCGGATTATATTGCCAAAATTGATGCAATCATTGCGCATTGTAAAACTAAAAAAACGTTTTATGCCAAGGAATGGGTGGATAAGCTACTGGATAAAAACCGTCCAATTTATATTTTCGGTGCCGGACAATTTGGAATTGATCTTTATGAACTGTTTTTGTCTAAAATTGGCATCTCTATTGTGGCATATTGCGACAATGCACAGGAAAAATGGAATACTCGGTTGGTAAATGGAATCTCATGCATCTCCCCCACGGAATTGGTAAAGTGCTATCAGGATACTCCTTGTCATATTGTCGTTGCATCTAACTACTATGCTGATGAGATTTGCAAGCAGTGTACTGATATGGGAATTGATGAGGCAAACCTGTTCTCTATTAGACCTTTGTTACCAAGCTGGTTGACCAATTATTATTGTGCTACTCAAAATGGGTATATTGATTTTTATGCCGATGGCATCAAATGGTTGATTACACAATTAACAGATGACCTTTCCAAGCAGCTCTGTGTTCAACTGGCTTATAGGCGATTCATTGATTATCGCTTAAAAATACATTCACAAGGAAGCGAGTATTTTATTCCAGAATTCCCCATCGTCAAGGGTGAAATCTTTATTGATGTCGGTGCTTATATCGGAGATACTTTGACCGAATTTGCTAATGTGCTATCTAAACAGTCTATTGATCCAGAAGGAATTCAGTACTATGCGTTGGAGTGCAGCCCTCAAAATTATTCAAAATTAAGCGCCCTATTACGTGAGCAGAATTTTAATTTTCAAGTGAACACCTATCCTGTTGCATTGTGGGACAAAAATTCTACCTTAAAATTCAATGAGAATCAGTCCTCCAGTCAAATGTGTCAAGATGGTAGCATTGAGGTTGAAGCTCGTAAACTGGATGACCTGCTGGCAAACACGCCTGTTACCTGGATCAAAATGGATATTGAAGGTGCAGAATTGCGGGCATTACATGGTTGCGAACAGCTGATCCGCAGGTATCGTCCGCGCTTAACTATTTGTGTATATCATTGTCCCGACGATATTATTGAAATTCCACGATACATAAAGGCGTTGCATCCTGATTATAAAATGTTGCTGCGCCTTCACAGTGAGTTTGATAATGAAACCATTTTGTATGCGTTTTAGAAAGGCGAGATTTTAATGACAAAGATCAACGAAGAAATGCGCACTCAATTAGAGAACTCACGCAGAGAAAAGCTGCGGAGAGAAAAGCCATTGGTTTATGATAAAATTATCAAGTACTCTGAGAAAGAGGCCAAAGGTGAGCCTGTTCCCGTTATTGATTTTTCCTATGACTATCTGTGTAATATGCACTGTACTCATTGCAGTAATGCCTGCTTTGCGCCCAAAGACACTGTGTTAACTCTGGAAAAACTACGTGATCTGGCCCGACAGGCTGATGAAATGGGTTTAGCGCAGTTTGTTATTTCTGGCGGAGAACCCCTCACCTTCCCCAATCTGGACGATATTATCCTTGCGCTGAATCCTCAAAAATTCCATATTTCTATGAGTACGAACGGCCTTTTACTCACCAAAGAAAAGGCCCGCCATTTAAAAGAAATGGGTGTGGACAAGCTGAAAATCAGCTTGGATAGCATCAACGAAGAGGTCTATAACCAAACCAGACAGCAGTCAGGAGCCTATCATCAAGCGATTAATGCTATTATGGAAGCTAAAGCAGCAGGTTTACAGGTAACAATACAAACGGTGATTTCGCATCAAAATTGTATTACCAAGGATACGGAGCTTCTTGCAAAGTTTGCACATGAAAATGAAATGAACATGGACATTATGATTGCAAAGGCTGTTGGGCGTTGGGAAGGTCATGAAGAGGTCCTCATTACACCTGAGGACAATGAATTTTTAATTCAATTGCGAAATAAGTATCCGGAGGTGCAGCGCGATACTTTCCCAACGTATGGAAAATGTGGAGGATGTTCATCTTTTAATCGTTCGATTCATATTACAAAGTACGGTGATGTATTAAGCTGTGCATTTTTGCAAATTTCATTAGGAAATATATTTGAAGAACCGTTGAAGGATATCTTGGATCGGGCGTTGAGTATCAAATGGTTTCATGGTCATCACCCATTATGTTTGTCTGGTGAGGATCGCGATTTTATTAGAAAATATATCTCAAAAACCTATGGCAAACCCTTACCGCTCAGTTGGAAAGAAGCTTTTACAGAAGAAGACTTTATCCACTGAGGTACTGTTATGAAACAATACACAAAGCTAAAAGAGGATCGACATGTCCTCCGAGATGTGATTCCTCTGTCCAAACCTTATACCCTTCTGATTGAACCATCGAACTATTGCAATTTTCGGTGTGTTTCTTGCTTTCAGAGTCTGCACCATAGCAATTATATCACCGATCACCGTCATTTGATGGATCTTTCCTGCTTTCGGGAGATCATCCATCAAATGCAAACATGGGAAGGCGAAAAACTTAAAGTTCTCAAGCTTAGTCTATACGGTGAACCCTTTACCAATCCAAATTTTTGCGAAATGCTGCATATTGCCAAACAGGCGGAGATAGCAGAACGAATCGAAACCACTACAAATGCCTCGCTGATCACTCCTGCAATCGCAGAGCGTTTGGTAAAAGAAGGAATTGATTATATCCGTGTATCTATCTACGGCGGTAATCAAGCGCGCTACCGCGAAGTGACAGGAGTGGACTGCGCAGACATCGAACAGATCTACAAAAATCTGGAGTCTATCCAACAGTGGAAGAAATATTTAGGTAAGGATCGCCCTTTTTTGAGCGTAAAAATGCTGGACACCTTCAGCGCGGAAAACGACGAATTCAAAGCGCGTTTTTCCCCTGTGGCGGATGAACTTTATTTAGATCAGCCGCATAACTGGATCGCAACAGAAGAAAAAAACTTCATAGATAGTCTGTATACCTCAGAAGAAAAGCGCAATCAATTAAAACAGCGGCAACAGGCATCCTACTGCGCCAGAAAGAGCTGTCCCATGCCGTTTACCACCTTGGCCGTCCGCGCTGACGGCATGGTCAGTCCATGTTGTGTCGATTGGAAAGGCGCAACTAATTTGGAGTCTATTCATCAACACACTTTGCAAGAGATTTGGAATGGCACGGCCATGTATTCTTTCCAAAAGATGCAGTTGGAAGGAAGAAATCAGGAGAATTCCAGCTGTAAAAATTGCGAATTTTACAAAAGTAGCTATTATATGCTGGATGACATTGATGGGCTTCCGGTAGATCAGCTTCGCAGCCCTGTATAGCCCGTATAACTTTAGGAGTGCTAGAAATGATTTATCCCTTTGATTCTGAACAGTTCCCCCGCGATGAAATGGTGATTCTATATGGCGCTGCCATGTATGGGGAATTGGCTTTTCACGCGCTGCAGGAGTTAGGCATTCCGGTATTCTCCTTTTGCGATCGTGTACAAGCTGGAAAACAGTTTTGCGGGTTACCCGTCATGTCACCGGAGGAATTGCAAAGTTATCCTGACGCACACATTTTGATTTGCGCAACGAAAGGATTCCAAGGCATTTACCACTACTTGCAGCAGATTTCTTGTGAACACTGTTATGAAATATCCGGCTTGCTACCCTACCTGAATTATGAAAAGCTGCCAGCTTATTGTAAGCAGCTTCCTGTAGATGAATTGATCGAAAAATATCAGTTCTACCTTACACCGCAAGAACCTTCTTTATCAAGCCCTTTGTCGTTGTCCTTTGTAGCTCTCAGCATCACAGAACGCTGCACCTTACGCTGCAAAAAGTGTTCTGTGCTAGCTCCCTATTATAAAAAGCCCTGTGACGATAGCTATGATTCTATCATCAAGCCGTTTGAAGCCTTTCTCTCCTGCGTGGACACGATTGCCGAACTTCAAATCGGCGGTGGAGAACCCCTGATGCATCGAGATCTGGATAAAATCCTAACTTGGTGTGTAAAGCAGGACAAGATAAAGGAGATCTCGATTTTTACAAACAGTACGATTATCCCCAATCCAGAACTGACCCGTGTTTTAACCAATCAAAAAATCAAGCTCCTACTGGATGACTATGGGGAGCTTTCTAGAAACCTTAATTCGATTTTGGCGCTGTGTAATCAAAATGGAATTCGCTATTTGATTCAACGCTTTGAGCGTTGGGATGATTTAGGCGACTATCATGATAAAAAAGAGACGGATGCTCAATTGACCCAAAAATTCCGCTATTGCTCCTTTGGCAACGTGATGTCCTTTATGAAAGGAAAGTTATACCGCTGTACTACCGCAGCACGTATCGCGGATTTGGGGCTGGTGCCCGATCACCCGGAGGATTATGTAGACTTTAACCATCATCAAGCCAGCGACGTATGGAAAAAGCAGATCCTCCAACTCATCTATCACAAAAAGTTTCATGAAGGCTGCCGGTTATGTAATGGAATCAGCACTTATCAGCTGGGTATTCCCGTTGCAGAGCAGTTATAAACAATAAAAAGAGTCATCCATTCCAACTGCTACGTGGTTTTGCTGAAATGGAGCTGATATACTATGAAAAAGAAAATTGTAACGTCCAGAAATTGTCCCGTATGTGGATGTAGTGTTGCGGAAGAGCTTTTTCCGGTAAATTTAGACCTATCCAACACAACACTGCCCGACCAATATCATGCTGTTGCTTGTGATTATTGCGGCATGTGCTATGCGGATACCGCAGCATCTATACAAGATTATGAACAATACTACAGCGAATGCAACTATTATGGCGGGCATCCAGGTACTATAAAGCAAGAAGAACAAAACCGTTTTGCCGTTATTGCAGAACAACTCCAAAAGCATACTTCAAAAGATGCAATGATTTTGGATATAGGCTTTGGGAAGGGCGAACTTCTCTGCTATCTTAAGCAACATGGATACACCAATCTGCAAGGTATGGATCCCTCCGTGCAGAGTGTATCTGCACTGCAAGAAAAAGGGATTCAAGGGATAATCCTTTCCTTGCAGGCTACAGAAATTCCATCTGCATATCAAAAGAAGTTTGATGTTATCATTTTAACTGAGGTATGGGAGCATTTATATGCGCTAAAACGTTGTATAGAAAATGTGAAAACGCTATTAAAAGACTCTGGCCATCTCATTTTGACATTGCCCACATTTGATGATCTGTCTTGTTACCGTCTTCCTCTCGTAAACATGATCAATCACGAGCATATCAATTATTTTTCACAGAATTCTCTCAATTTTTTTATGAACATCAATGGGATGGAGTCTATTGAACTATGCAGGACTGTAATTGAGGAAGAAGGAGACTCTATCACATACGGAGTCCTGGGGATTTTTCAGATTAGAAAATTTTCCAGTATACCCATAAAAAAGGATGAAACGACCAAAATCACTTTGAGCAACTATTACGTAAAAGAGCAGCATGATATTGACAGAAAGAATCAAATCCTTTCCCAATATCTTGACCGGAATACTCCTATTGCCATATGGGGAGCCGGCACGTATCTTCGTCAATTGTGGCATGAGACCGTGTTGCCACAATGCAATATAGTTGCAGTGATAGATGGGTCCACGCAAAAACAGGGGCAGACTTTTGAAAGATTTACAATAGAATCCCCTGAGAAATTATGTAGTTATGACGGAATCGTTTTCATTGCAGTAATGCGATATGAAAAAGAGGTAAGGGCACGACTAAGGGAGCTCGGCTTCCATGGAGATATCTTAGTAATATGAACGGGGAACAGTTAGATTGAAAATTCTATTAACCGGCGCTAGTGGATTTATTGGAAAAAATATTTATGAGCATTGGAACGGAATCTATGATATTGTTGCGCCACGGCATAGTGAATTGGATCTGACAGATGCCTCAGCAGTCGAATGCTTTCTCAAAAAATGGTTGCCCGATATTGTAATCCATTCAGCAAATACAAATGATATTGTGCATCCTGAAAGAGCTGCACAGACCATCGAATATAATTTACGAATGTTCAATAATCTTGCCAGATGTGAACCCTATTTTGGCAAAATGCTTTATTTTGGTTCTGGCGCAGAGTATGATATGCGTCATTATATCCCCAAAATGCGGGAAGAGTATTTCGATACTTATGTTCCTGCTGATCCTTATGGCTTTTCCAAGTATTTGATGACAAAAATAGCGCAGAAAACAAAAAACATCTATAATTTGCGCTTGTTTGGCATATTTGGACCATACGAAGAATGGAACAGGCGTTTTATCTCCAACATGATATACAAAGCACTTACCAAACAGCCTATGAAGATGGGAAAGCATATTCATTTTGACTATCTGTATATTAAAGATCTATTTCCAGTATTAGAATGGTTTATTTATAATACACCACAGTATAAAGAATACAATGTTTGTTCTGGTCAACCAATAGATCTGTATTGCTTAGGGCAATTAATTTGCAAAGTACTTGATAAAAATAGGGCAGAGTTACAATGTGAGACCGGATGGAAACTGGATTACACCGGCGACAACAGCAGACTGTGCAGCGAAATGGGATCGACATTTCAAACAACCCCTATGGAGCAGGCAATTCAGGAAATGATCCAGTATTATAAAACATATGCCACTCAGCTATGGAAAACCTAAAACACGTGAGGTACCAATATGCACGAAACGGAACATGAATTTCGCAGCCAGATTTTACAGTTGGTAAAAAACTATAGTCAGAAATACCATAACCGGAAGGAATATGAACATGGTGACTATATTCCTTATGCCGGACGAATTTATGACAGTGATGAGCTATGTGCCTTAGTGGATGCTTCACTAGATTTTTGGTTGACCTCCGGACGATATACCGATGCATTTGAGAATAAATTGGCGCAATATCTAAATGTACCCTATTGCTCTCTGGTCAATTCAGGCTCTTCGGCCAACTTACTGGCATTTTCGGCATTGACCTCTCCACTGCTCGGCAATCGACGGATCGTACGTGGGGACGAGGTTATTACCGTTGCGGCTGGTTTCCCTACCACGGTGGCTCCCATTGTACAATACGGAGCAATCCCAGTGTACGTAGACATATCACTGCCTACGTACAATATAGATGTGTCCATGCTCCAGCAGGCACTCTCTTCAAAGACCAAGGCTGTTATGATAGCACATACATTGGGCAATCCTTTTGATCTGACTGCTGTTCGTGCTTTCTGCGATGAACACGGGTTATGGCTCATTGAGGATAACTGCGATGCATTAGGCGCCATGTATTGTCTGGATGGCAAATGGCATATGACTGGCACAATCGGAGATATTGGGACATCCAGTTTCTATCCGGCTCATCACATCACAATGGGTGAAGGCGGTGCAGTATATACCAAGGACTCGCTTCTCCACAAAATTATTCGTTCACTACGAGATTGGGGACGCGAATGTGTTTGTCCTGGAGGTCAAGATAATACCTGTGGTCATCGTTTTTCTGGTCAGTTCGGTACACTCCCCGTTGGATATGACCACAAATATGTGTATTCACACTTCGGCTATAACTTGAAGGTTACGGACATGCAAGCAGCAATCGGAACCGCTCAATTAGATAAACTCTCCTCTTTTGTAAAAGCAAGAAGAGAAAACTGGAATTTCCTAAAAAATGCATTGCACGACTTATGCGACATACTTTTGCTTCCAGAAGAGACCCCAAATGCATATGCAAGCTGGTTTGGATTCCTGATTACAGTCAACCGAACATGTCCAGCCTCCCGTGCTGAGATTGTGAATGCTCTTGAAGCAGCCGGTATCCAAACCCGTCCTTTGTTCTCCGGAAACTTGTTGCGCCATCCGTGCGTTTCTTCGTTAACTGAAAATGTCGACTATCGAATTATATCATCTCTATCCATAACAGATCAAACAATGGAACATAGTTTCTGGGTTGGCGTTTATCCAGGTATGTGCCGAGAGATGTTGGAAGAAATCGTTGCTCAGATCCGAAAGGCTGTGGGACACTAATCTCCATAGAAAGGAGACATTATTATGAAGGATATGTTATCCTTTTATCGTGGAAAAAAAGTTCTGATTACAGGTCATACCGGATTCAAAGGCTCTTGGCTGTGCCGCATTCTTTTGGATGCAGGAGCAGAAGTAATCGGTTATGCCTTGGAACCGCCTACCAAGCCTAATCTGTATGACCTTTCGGGAGTGAAAGGTCATATTCATTCTGTCATTGGAGATGTTCGAGATTTATCTCATCTTCAAAAGGTATTTAATCAAACTAAGCCTGAGATCGTAGTCCATCTGGCCGCCCAGCCCATTGTCAAGGAAGGGTATCATGACCCTGTGGGAACGTATTTTACCAATGTCATGGGTACTGTTCATGTGCTGGAGTGTGTGCGGCAGTGTGACACAGTTCAGAGTGTGGTTAATGTTACAACTGATAAGGTGTACTACAATCGGGAATGGGCTTGGGGATACCGGGAAAATGAACGGCTGGACGGCTATGACCCTTATTCCAATTCCAAGTCTTGCTCTGAATTGGTCAGCGCCTGCTATGCTCGCAGTTTTTTTGCAGATGCGCATGTGCCGATTTCTACTATGCGGGCTGGAAATGTGATTGGTGGAGGGGATTTTGCGCCTGACCGGATTGTACCGGATTGTATTCGGAGTGCTATGATTGGTCAGCCTATTATAGTGCGTAATCCGTCTTCTGTACGCCCGTATCAACATGTTCTGGAGCCGTTGATGGCGTATTTGTTGGTAGCCAAGGAGCAATATGAAAATTGCGATTTGGCGGATAGCTATAATGTAGGCCCCGATGATGCAGATTGTGTAACCACAGGACAACTAGCAGACCTATTTTGTGATGCTTGGGGTAATGGTGCATCTTGGATTTGTAGACATAATCTGGATGCCCCTCATGAGACAAATTTGCTTCGCTTGGATTGCGTAAAATTAAAGACGACCTTTGGATGGCGTCCTCTATGGCATGTGTCAGAAGCTATTCAGCAAACGATTGTCTGGACAAAGGTATGGCAGAATCAAGGTAATGTTGCAAATGAAATGAGCCGCGAGTCTCAAGAGTATCAAGAATCGATGCTTCAAGACTGCGTATGATTGGTCTGGCAGAGTTCCAGAGAGCTAACCTGTGTACAGAGTGGCTTGGTTGACGGAAAGGAATTGGCAGCTGACGGGACATATCTGCCAGCGAATGTGGAGTGATACAATTTTGCCCATCCCTACTCTGCTTGGGAGCGACCTGTCAACGAGCGAACCAACCGTATCCTGCGAAGATTCCTACCTAAGGGCGTTCTATTCACAATTACTCCGATGAACAGATTCTCTTCTTTGCTGACGAGATCAACGCCACACCTAGAAGGCGTCTGGGTTACCACACTCCTGAGGAACGGTTTGAGCAACAGCATGGATAGAATCTATGTTATCAACTGACAGCGAGCTTTATTCTATTGAAGTGTTCGATTTGTTATTGCAATTTTCGGACGAAAAAATTATAAAAAGAAGATCAGTGAATATCGTCCGAAATGGGACTGGTTGGTAACGTCCAATACGCACACAACTCTGGTTAGTCAAGAGTGGTGTGAGCGATGTCAGCAGATGCAAAATGCAAGAGCAACAAAGGGAACATTTCGGAATATGTTTTCCGGTTTTATCTTCGGCAATACTTGCGGCGCTGCTATCACGGTCATAAAAAGGTTTTCGAGCGGTCTGTAAGCGATGCAGTACCGGCCGCGAAGGGGCAACGTCGCTTCCCGGCAGGCGTGGTTGTCGCTGTTTGCCCGAGCAGCCGTCAAAAAAAGAAATAGTATTGCCCAAAACGTATAAACCGGCCGATTGCGGGCATGATAACAGCAAACCAACAAAGGAGGTCAAATCCATGAATCATTCTCAATGCAATAAGGCGATCCGCTGCACGGTTTCGCAGTGTGCAAATCACTGTGACAGCGCGGAATACTGCGCGCTGGACTGCATTACGGTAGGCACGCATGAGGCCAACCCGACGGTCGACCAGTGCACCGACTGCAAATCCTTCCAGCGCAAGTGCTGATGTGACGAAAGGCGAGGAGGAGCCTGTTTGGGGGCGTCCTCCTCGTCTGCTTTTCAGCGGCAGCCGCATATTGACAGATTCCTGTCAAACGGATATACTAAAGCAGTAGATAACCTTCCCCGGAAGCGATGCTGACGGGTAAGCATCTACAAAATCATATGATCTGCTGTCAAAGATATGGTCTGCGATGAAAGAACCGGAATGAGGTCATTTTGCGTCCTGCATCGCTTTGCAGGACGCATTTTTGCGAAAGGGAGAGTTTTTATGGAAAAGCGCATAGCCATTTTGGGAATCATCGTATCCGACCGCGAGGCCAGCGCAGAGGTCAACCGCCTGCTGCATGAGTACGGTGAACATATCGTCGGGCGCATGGGCATTCCGCGCGAGGGATGCTCAATCATCACGGTCGTGATGGAAAGTGAAAACGATACGATCAATGCGCTGTCCGGCAAGCTCGGACGTCTGAAAAACGTGCAGGTCAAATCTATGATGGCGAAGTAAGGAGTAGAAAAGTATGAAACGATTTTTGGCAGGTTTGTTGGCGGTAGCTGCCTCGTTTTCGCTGCTCGTGGGCTGCGGGCAGCAGAACAATGCAGCGGACGGGCAGGAACAGCAGACGCAGCAATCTGCGGTTGAGCCGGGGTATGAAGAGGGCCTGACCACGCGCGTGGCCGCGCTCAAAGGCCCGACCGCAATGGGTCTGGTTTGCCTGATGGGCGAAAACGCGGGAGAGGACGCGCATTATTCGTTCGATTTGTACACATCAGGCGATGAGATCGTGCCGCTGATTGGCAAGGGAGAAGTGGATATCGCCCTGATTCCGACTAATTTGGCCGCAACGCTCTATCAAAAGACCGAAGGCGGCGTGCAGGTGTTGGATGTGAATGCGGGTAACGTGCTGTATGTGGTTTCGCACGATGAAGCCCTCACCGATTTAAGCGGTCTCAAGGGCAAGACCGTTTATATGACCGGTAAGGGTACATCGCCGGACTGGACGCTGCAATATCTGCTCGGCAAAGCGGGTATGAGCGAAAGCGATTTGACCATTGAGTTTAAAGCCGAGGCGACCGAGGTCGTTTCTGCGCTGGCACAGGATGCGTCCGCGGTCGGCATCCTGCCGCAGCCGTTTGCGACGGTGGCGATGCTGCAGGATCAGGAGCTTTCGATGAACTTCCCGCTGGAAAACGCTTGGAAGGAATACAGCCCGGATGGCAGCGGTATTGCAACCGGCGTGACCGTGGTGCGCACAGAATTTGCGCAGGAGCATCCGGCGGCGGTGGCGCAGTTCGTGCAGGACCATCAGGCGTCGGTCGCGGCGGCGGAGGAAAATCCGGCGGATGCGGCAGCGCTGATTGAGGAATACGGCATTGTGAAAGCGGCGGTTGCGCAGCAGGTGATTGAGCACTTCAATCCCATGGTAGCAACGACCGGCGAGGAGATGAAAACATGGGTTTCCGGTTATCTGGAAATGCTGTATGAGGTAGCGCCGGATGCCGTGGGAGGAAAACTGCCGGATGAAGGCTTCTACTATCTGGGATAAACGCTGGGTTCGCGTCCTCGCGACGGCGGTGTTTTGGCTGGGGTTGTGGCAGGCGGTTTCGCTTGCCCTGCCCAAGCTGTTGTTTGCAGGCCCTGCACAAACCGTGCAGAGCCTGTTTCGCATGATTGGGACTGCGGATTTCTGGCTTTCAATTTGGTACTCCATCGGAAAAATCGCGGGCGGCTTTGCGCTGGCGTTTGTGCTGGGATGCCTGATCGCCATTTTGGCATATCGGGCGGCACTCGCGCGTGTGCTTTTGGAGCCTGCGGTGCAGATTATGAAAAGCGTGCCGGTGGCCTGCTTTGTCGTGGTGGCGCTCATTTGGGTGCGGTCGGCGTGGATTTCGGTTTTGACGGCGTTTTTTGTCGTGTTTCCCGTTGTGTACATCAATTTGCAGCAGGGCCTTGTCAGCGTGGATGCGAAAATGCTGGAAATGGCGCGCGTGTTTCGTTTGTCCGGTGGCAAACGGTTTCGCGCAGTCTACCTGCCTGCCGTGGTGCCGTATGTGCTCAGCGCGTGCCGGGTTTCGGTCGGCATGGCGCTCAAGGCAGGCGTTGCGGGCGAAATCATCGGTCTGCCGCGTTGGTCGATTGGGGAGCAGCTCTAT
>NZ_CALWUQ010000003.1 GCF_944384695.1 uncultured Agathobaculum sp.
GTGGTCGTGCCCGGCCTGACCGACAGTCTGGAGCATTTGCGGCTGGTCAAGGCGCATGCCGAACGCTACCCCAACCTGCAAAAAATCGAATATCTTCCCTTCCACAAGCTGTGCATAGAAAAGTACGACCGGATGGGAATCGACTTCCCGCTGCGCGACACGCCCGCAATGAACGAGGCGTGTCTCAAGCAGCTGCTGGAAAAACTGTAAACAAAAACGCGGAGGAACGCTGTTCCTCCGCGTTTTGCTATGTATGCTTACGCTTCTTCCTTCTCCGGCCGTCTGCCGCAGAAATGTACTTCGTACCGGTGCATGCAGTCCTTGATTACCTCGATTGCCTTTTCCCGGTTGAGCGCATCCGAAGTGGTCGTATGCTTGTGCTCCAGTCCCTTGTAAACCTCGAAAAAGTGCGTGATTTCGCTGCCGTAATGCGGCGGCAGCTCATCCATATCGTGATAGAAATTCCACGTCGGCTCTTCAAACGGAATCGCAATGATTTTGTCGTCCACCTCGTCCTCATCAATCATGCGCATCACGCCAATCGGATAGCAGTCCACCTCAACCAACGGGTCGAGCGACTCCGTGCACAGCACGAGCACATCGAGCGGATCGCCGTCATCCGCATAAGTGCGCGGGATGAAGCCGTAATTGGCCGGGTAATGTGTAGAGGTATACAGAATACGGTCCAGCCGCAGCAGACCGGTGCGTTTGTCCAGTTCATACTTCTTCTTGCTGCCCGCCGGGATCTCGATGACCGCTGTGAACCGTTCCGGCGTGATGCAGCGCGGGTCAATATCGTGCCAGATATTTCTCATGCCGTTTTGCTCCTTTCTCTGTCTGATTTCAGTATAGCAGACCCTCCCACATCGCGCAAGACCGCAGCCGCCGCAAAAAAACCGCTCCATTTTACATGATTTTTACAGAAAACGCATTGTCCCAACATAAAAAAGCAGTATAATAGTAGTATACTGACTGATAGTATGGCCGCTTTTCTCGTGCGCGGCCGGAACAAAAACAGGGGGATGTCTCGCATGACACAGGCAATCTGGGAACAGGGCTATACACAGAACCGCGAGCTGTCATGGCTACAATTTAATGCGCGCGTATTGGCCGAAGCGGAGGACGACGCCGTGCCGCTGTTGGAGCGGTGCAAATTCCTTTCGATTTTTACCAGCAATCTGGATGAATTCTTTATGATCCGCGTGGGCAGCCTGTGCGATATGGCCGCGGTGGATAAGGACCATGTGGATAACAAGTCCGGCATGACCGCCAAGGAGCAGCTGCGGCATATCTATGCCGCGGTCGAGCCGCTGTATGCGCGCCGCGATAAGGCGTTTGCCGATGTGGATGCACGGCTGCGCGCCGAGGGGCTGCGCCGCCTCTCCGTGCGTGATTTGGAGCCTGCGGAGCAGAAGTACATCAAGCAATATTTTAAGAATGTCATCGCGCCCGTCCTTTCCCCGCAAATCGTGGATGCGCACCATCCCTTCCCGCATCTGGAAGGCAAGGTGCTGCATATTGCCGCGCTGCTCGGTCACAAAAAGAGCGAACGCTTAGGACTGCTGCCCGTTCCGGCCTCGCTGCCCGCGCTGGTATTCCTGCCGGGCGCGGAAAAGCGCTACGTACCGATTGAGGATATTCTGCTCGAATACACCGGCCACGTGTTTGAAATGTACGACGTGCTGGAAAAAACCGTGTTCTGCGTCACGCGCAACGCGGATATCAACCCGGATGACGAAACCTTCGGCGCGGAGGAGGGCGACTTCCGCACCAAGATGGAAAAGCTGCTGCGCCGCCGTCGCCGCATGGCGGTCGTGCGAGTCGAGCTGACCCGCCCCATCAGCGACCATTTCACCGAATATTTCCGCAAGCGCTTTGACGTGACCGATGCACAGATTTTCCTGTCGCGTCAGGCGCCTCTTCAGATGAGCTACGCCTTTTCGCTGGGGGAGCATTTCCCGGAAAAACAGCAGGCCGCCCTGTCCGACCCGCCGTTTTCTCCGCAGCAGCCCGCCATGCTGCCCGCGGGACAGAGCCTGCTCAAGGCCGCGCTCAAGCGCGATATCCTGCTTTCCTACCCATATGAATCTATGGAGCCGTTTTTGCAGATGATTCGCGAAGCGGCAAACGACCCTGCCGTGTTGTCCATCCGCATCACGATTTATCGGCTGGCGCGCAAAGCCAAGCTGGTCGAGTATCTGTGCGCCGCGGCGGAAAACGGCAAGGATGTGACCGCGCTCATCGAGCTGCGCGCCCGCTTTGACGAGCAGAACAACATCGACTGGTCCGAGCGCATGGAGGAAGCGGGCTGCAAAATCATCTATGGCTTCGAGGATTACAAGGTGCACTCCAAAATCTGCCTGATTACCCGGCAGGAGCGCGGCACCGTGCGCCACATCACACAGGTCGGCACGGGCAATTACAACGAAAAGACCGCCAAGCAGTACACCGATGTGTCGCTCATCACCTCGGATGAGTCCATCGGCGCGGACGCGGGTGCGTTTTTCAACAACATGGCGTTGGGCAACCTCGAAGGACGGTACAACCGTCTGCTGGTCGCGCCGAGCAGCCTGAAAAACAACATCCTCGCCCTAATGGATGAGCAGATTGCCCGCGGCAGCGAGGGCTATATCCTGCTCAAGTTCAACTCACTGACCGATATCGACATCATCCACAAGCTGCGCGATGCTTCCTGCGCGGGCGTGCACATTGAAATGATTGTGCGCGGCATCTGCTGCCTGCTGCCGGGCGTGCAGGGCCATACCGAGAACATCACGGTCACCAGCATTGTCGGCCGCTTTCTGGAGCATTCCCGTATTTTTGTGTTCGGCCGCGGCGCAGAGGAAAAAATGTATATCTCCTCAGCCGATATGATGACCCGCAACACCGAGCGCCGCGTTGAGATTGCCTGTCCCATCGACTCGCCCGAAGTGCGCGCACGGCTGCACGACATTCTGTATGCCATGCAGCATGACACTGTGAAGGCGCGTGTGTTGCAGCCGGACGGCACCTACTGCAAAAAACCGCCCGTGCCCGACCCCATCTGTGCGCAGGTGCTGCTGATGCAGCAGGCCATCGAGCAGGCCCGTGAGCAGGCCGCGCATCCTGCGCCTCCCGAGCCGGGCTGGCGTAAGCTTCTGAACCGGCTTCTGGGCCGGTAAAAATAAAAAATCAGTGAAAAGCGTCGGTTTTCCGGCGCTTTTTATATGCAAACACAAAAAAGCCGTCACTTTCGTGACGGCTTTTACTGGTGGAGCACAACGCGACAAATCCGAACCTTCCACCTGCGAAAGTGAAATGGTTTCTGTACCCTCTTTATAATTAAATATCAAGGTAATTTTATCATCATAAACATATACCGCGTTTAAAAACGAATCGATTAAAATGCGCCGATGATTTTCTTTTTTCATATCTAAATCACAGAAACGAAGCAACCAAGCGATCAGGTCCTCGCGCGAAATACTTGGTTTTTTAAGCTTTTCCTTTGCAATCTCATTTTCCAGTTTTTCTTGTTGCTGCTCCAACTCCGTCATGCGGCGCTGTGTAGTATCGTTAAAGATTCCTGCCTCTATTGCCTTCAGCAGATTAGCAAGCCGCTTATGAATATCCGCTTGTTGTGTGTATAGTTTTGGCAATAGTACGCTATCTTTATCGATCTCTTTCACTGCCAGATCTGCAATGCGCTCAATCATCGTATCATTCCACAGCAAGTGTATCATCTGATTAACCACCAAATCTTCAATCAACTGCTTGCGAATCGCTTTTTTCCTGCAACCCTGTTTGCACTTAGCTGCACTGCATTTGTAGTAGTAATGCTTGATCCCTGTGTGGCTACGACCACTTTCTCCAGCCATTGCTTTTCCGCACAATCCACAAAACAATTTGCCTGTCAATAAGTATGGTTCTGTTGCCTTTGCGCTTGCCGGTGCTCGTTGATTGCGTGCCAACCGCTGTTGTACCATCTCAAACAAGCTTTCCGAAATAATTTGTGGCATACCACCCGGCGTCACTGTATTGCCATATCGATATTCGCCCAGATAACGCCGATTTTTGAGCATAACGCTGAAGCTGTTCGGAGAAAACGGCTTACCTTGCTGTGTTGTGATACCACGTTCGTTCATAGATCGCTGAATAGAACGAATTGTTTCACCTTCCGCATATCGTTCAAAAATTTCCCGGACGATCGGTGCGGTGACCGGATCAATTTGAAAATGTTGGTTTTCATCCGCATAATATCCAAACGGCATGGTTCCACCGTTATACTTGCATTTCAGCGCATTTTCTGTTAAGCCACGACGAACTTTTAATGCAAGTTCGACCGAATAGTATTCGTCCATGCCCTCTAAGAGCGATTCAAGAATGATCTTTTCCGGTCCGTTTGTGGTGGGTTCAAGCGTTGAAACAACAACAACTCCGTTTTGCAACAACTGTCGCTTGTAATATACAGAATCATATCGATTGCGCGCAAAACGATCGCCTTTCCATACCAACACAACAGAAAACTGTTTTTTTGCGCTGTCCGTGATCATGCGCTGAAATTCGGGGCGTCGATCTGTCCGCGCAGAGATCGCACGGTCAATATAACGCCCTATCACATTGTAACCTTGTTTCTCAGCGAAGTTTTGACATTCCCGGAGCTGACCTTCAATGCTTTCCTCCCGCTGGTTATGCGAAGAATAGCGGGCGTAAATGACGGCATTCATTTAAGCTCCCCCCTTCAAAAGCAAATAAAAGAGAATCCACATACCGTTTTATGCGGATTCTCTTTTTATATTTATCTCTACAGTAGGAGAATTCCCTCTCATATGGCGCGAGGTTATTACATCTCTCCTATTGCATTTTATGAGATACCGCAAGTCATCAACTATTAACTCCTACGGTGTATTGCTTCCAAGGAATCAAAGAAACTGGAACTTGGGACAGAAAAGCAACAATGTCTTTGCGACCCCAGTACTTCATAGTTCCCCCCAAGCCTTCGGCCGCCAAGACAATAGGAATAGCACCGAAAACTTGGTGTCCAAAAAGTTGCATCTGTTCACGAGTCATAGGAGATTGCAACGCGGAACGATTCACCACGACAATGGCAAAAGTTACACCTTGCTCCTTAATTAAAGCACCTTGGAACTTCACTTACTTTCCTCCTTTGTGCTTAGTCCGGTCAACCAAAACAAATTTGGTAGAACCAGAAGCAGTAGGAGGAACACGCTTACCTTCGACAAAGGTATATTCGTGTCGGCTGCCTTGAGGACGATATTGTCCAGAAACCGGCACTGTTTGACCAGTTTTAATAGTTTTAGACATGACAAAAACTCCTTGACAAAATTATTTCAAAGGAGATACGCTCGTTCAATACCTTTCCGCCGACAATTAAGTATTGCATATGTCTCACAAAACTGATACAATGAAAATGCTACTTGACATAGTATGTTTTGCACATGCTTTTGTCGACACGAGGCACCACCTTTCACATGAGATTCGTGATTGGTGGTGTTTTTTCATGCTCCTTTGATAGCATAGTTGGTGTTATCCTCGAATAACATTAAGAAGGTCATAATAGAAAAACGTTCTATTCCGAGCCTTTCCATCAGAATAAAGAATTCGTTCCTCGGTCAATATGTTCAAATATCGTGTAGCAGTAGCAGGCGGAATATCTGTACGCTGTGTGACTATCGAAGTAGTGATGACAGGGTATTCATACAACAAATTAATAAGATCGACAACTTTATTGCTTCGAATTAGTTCCTTTGCATGAACCAAATCGATCTCGTAGAGGTCATTAATACGATCTACAATGGTGATATATTTGCTGCACTGCTGCTCTACAGTTTTCAGAAAGAAATTGATCCAAGACCCCCAGTCGTTTCGTGTACGAGTGCCATTAAGTAAATCATAATATTTGTACTTATCACGTTCAAGCGCCTCGCTGATGAAAAAGCATGGCAACGAAATCTGATTCTGCTTGTAAAGATATAGCGGAATCAAAATCCGTCCAACGCGTCCATTGCCATCCATAAAAGGATGGATAGTTTCAAATTGGGCATGCAGTATAGCTGTTCTCACCAGAGGACGAAGCGTGTCGGATGGGGCGTTCAAGTACTCGACAAAGTTGTTCATCAACTCAGGGACTTTGCTTGGTACAGGAGGCACATAGGAAATTGTTTTCCCATGACCGATATAATTTTGTTCAGTTCTGAAGCAACCGGGAATTGTAGATTTGTTTCTACGAACATTCCCTTCAAGGAGTTCCTTATGCAGCGATTGGATAAAATCAACCGAGAATTTATTTGCACGCAGATACTTATAGCCACTATTTGCTGCCAACAAGTAGTTGCGTACCTCTAAAAGATTTTTATCCTTATCACTTGGATTGACTTGATCTACCAAGACACCATCAAGGGTTGCCTGCGTTCCTTCCAAAAGAGATGACGCCAGAGCCTCCTTTTGCTGTAAAGTTGGTAGAAACCAATTACGATCGAGCTTGCTACTGTCTAACTTGCTCTTATAGACCTCTAAACGCGCCGTCGCATCTATCAGGGCCTCCATGTAGACCGAAGAGTTTAATGCATCAGTAGCGATCGGAAGAAGTTTGGCCTCAAAAGCATCCATACAATCCCTCCTTGTCCTGCATTATACCCCTTATAGAATCAAAAGTCAATAAGTTTGATTCTATAATTCAAAATAAATAGTGCAACGCGCAAAAATATATTATAGTTTTTCTAAGCTATCAATAAATTATTGAATGGCATGACATAATAGACACCAAAAGTATATTTGCTAAGCAAGCACTATAACTATTGAGCTTAAGAAGGCAACTATATCCGCGTAAGTGCTCGTCACACTGCCGCTCTGCGCAAGCTCCGCAGGCGCGCTCACCAGCTGCGAAACCAGTCTTTCCTGCGTCATATCCATACCCTCCTTGTCTTACGAACGGTCTTCCAGTACGACAAACGGCGAGCGCAGCACCTTGGAATTCTTGAGCTTGACGGCGTGCTTGCCCTTGGGCGCGCCGCCCGCGCGCAGCTGCAAACGGAAGCAATTCTGTGCGGTCAGGAACTCGACATGAATGGACATGTCCTGCTTGACCGTGCCCTTGCGCAGCAGCATGTACTGCTTGAGGTCGAACAGGCCAATGTCGCCCTTCTCGCCGACCGCCGCCATGTGGTCGGTCTCAATGATCGGCTTGCCGTACAGCGTCGCATACGGCGTGCCCGATGCGCCCGTGGGCGGCAGGTACACCGGCACGCCGCCCGTGCCGATCGGCAGCGTCAGGAACGGCAGCTCCTCGGCAAGGTCGGGGTGCATGACCCAGACCGCGTTGGTCTTGCAGCGCGGCAGGATGCGGCCATACATACGCGCGATGTTCTGGAAGGTCAGCGTTTTGTCCTGCGCACTCTCCTTGTCCACAGTCACGAGGTTCGGCGCGTGCAGGATGCCCAGCGGCTTGCCCACGCCGTCGCCGTCCACCACCGCGCCCTCGAGCAGACGGTTGGCCGCGGTCGCCATCGCGTTGTTGAGCAGGCCGGACATAAACGGCATGTCCTCGAGCGCCTCATCCGTGATGTAGATGAACGCCATCAGCTTTTCAAGGTCGATCTTGGTCTCGTAGAACTTGGGCTTGCTGGCGGCGACCGTCGCGGCCTCGCTCGCCCAGTACGCCTGCACGCCGCCGTACACGCTCTCGGACACGTCGGTTTCGTCACAGGTCATAAAACGCACCGCGTTTGCCGCCGCACCCGACGTGTAGCTGTCCACGCGGGACAGGATAGGTGTCGCATCCGCGCGATCCGTGCTCGCGCGGTTGAGCTGACTGAGCGCCACGACCAGAATGCCGTGCGCCTGCGCCATCTCGTGTAGCGCGAGCGAAATGTTGGTCACCTGTTCGGTGCGGTTGCGACCGGCGGCGCGAATGAGCTGCAAATAGTCGATAAACACCACCCGGTGCTGCCGCGCCAGCGCGGTCGCCAGAATATCCTGTACGCCCCAGCCGGACGCGGGAATCAGCTCCATCTGGCTTTCTAAGACTTCCTTTTTCCACTTGGCCGCGCGCTCCCACTCCTCAGGCGTCATTTCGCGGCGGTTGATATGGCCGAAGTCGATGATACAGCGGCTCGCGACCAATCGGTTGGTCAGCTTGGCGGTACTGGTCTCAAGGCTGTAAAAGCCGACCTTGTCCTGCCGCCCCATGTGCGCCGCCATTTGCAAGGCAAGCGCTGTCTTTCCCGCGGACGGACGTCCGGCAACAATCACGAAATCGCCGTAATCTGTATACAGCCGCCGGTCGAGCTTATCAAAGCCCCAGCTGATAAACCGGCGTTTTTCGCCCTGCTCGCTGAAAAACTGCATCAGTGCCTGCTGCATGGTCACGACCTGTGTGCGGTTCTTTTCGCTCAAAATCTCGCCTGCCTGTCCGAGCAGATCGCGCGCCTTATCGCTTGTGCGCACCTCGGCAAGCTCGGCGGCCAGCGTCCGCAGCCGGGTGACGCGCGTCTGCTCCTGCATGGCAGATATGTAGGTGCGCCAGCCGAACGAAGTCGGTGTGACGTCCATGCACTGCATCAGCAGGTCGTTATACTCCGCGCCGCACATGCCGCGGATCGTGACCGCGTCCACCGGCCGCCCCGCGCCAAACAGCTTGACCGCGGCATTGTACACCGTGCGCAGTTCGGGAACGGTGAAGTCCTCCGGTCGCGTGCGGTACAGCAATTCGCCCGCGATCGACGGATCAACCAGCAGGCAGCCGATCACGCTGTACTCTGCATCGAGTGTCGCTTTTACCAATGCTCATACCTCCGTTCCTCTTTGGTCGGTGCAGACGGTTTGGGCGGCGTGGCGCTGCCCTCCGGCTCATCCTCCCAGCGGCGGGCGTTGAGCCATGTTGCGGGGTACGGGATGAACTGCCCGCCGTCCTTTGTCCACTCCGGCAGGCGCTTTTGCCAGTCCAGCGCCCGCAGCATGTCCTCCACCAGCGCCGCATCAGGGTTGAGTTTCGCAAAGGCCTTTCTGGCGTCGGCCTTGCTCACCTTGCGTGGGTACGCGCCCCAAAAACGGTCGAAAAGGGGAAGTATATCTGTATTTCTTTTATCTGGTCTTTTATCTGTTCCTTTAATACATTTCACCGTTTGGTGGAATGTGTCCACGCATTCGGTTGATTGCATTTCACCATTTGCGTAAATGCAAAGAACCAAATCGGTAACTGTGTACCACTTGGTCTGATCGCGTCCATCCTCGTTATAGCAGGCTGTCTCGATCAATCCGTTGGCAACGCAGTTGCGTATGATCCGCTCTATCTGGCGTGGGGTGAGATAGTCAAACAAATCCTCTTTGCAAAAGTCCTGCAAGCTGGAATATGTCCAATACTTTCCGTCCCGCAGATTTTTTTCCCGCGCACGATTCCATACAACCCAGTACCAAATATGGTGTACGAATGCCGCCTCATCCCCGTTTCCGGTGATGCTGGCGATAGCCGTATTAAACTGGAACATCATGGCGCGCCGCCTCCCTTCTCGGCCAGAACGCGCAGTGCATGCGTCAGCTCAGCGGCACGAGCGAGTAGCTGCTCCAGCTCGGCGCACTGTTGTCTAATGTCCAGCAGCAAAGTCAAATTTGACGCTGCTGGGGTGTTAAACGGAAAAAAGTATTCTATTGGGACTTTATAGTGCTCGACAATGCGCTGCAGCACGTAAAAACTTGGTTCACGTTCTCCGCGCTCGTATTTCGCAAAAGAGCTTTTCGCGATACCAATAGCGGCCGCAGCTGTTTCCTGCGTTTCCCCATTCCTGCGTCGTATGGCACGCAATGCCGCCCCAAACGATTTTGCGAGGGAAGTGTTTTCAGTCCTCACCTGCGACACCGCCTTTCCAGCGGCTGGGTAAGCCTGTCCACCAGCATGCCAAGGGCGAGGTAGACGCAGCCCACCCCGAGTATGGCTAATATAACGTAGATCATTTTGTTTCCCTTCCCCCGGCGCGGCCCTCTTGACAGCGCCGGGCTTTTCCGGTATTCTTTAAGTAGTTTATTTTTGTATGCGCTCAGTCGCGGTTGCCGCCGCACTGGGCGCTTTCCTTTTGCGCCGCACAATCCAATTCGAGATATGTCGCCATGATCTCCTGTAACTCCGTCATGATCGCGTCGTGCAGCGGCCGCTCTTCGGCTGTGATAATGCCGTCCTCGTTAATCTCCATCAGCTGATTCAATCGACCCGCTTTGGCAAACTCGCCGAACAGCCGTACAAAACGCATCGTTGCCTGCTCAAGCGACTTTTGCCGCACGTCCGGCAGCATGCCACCCAGCTCACCCGATGCAAGATGCTGATAGCACAGATGCGGAAAATCGTAAAGCTGTGCCATGCGTAAAACCGTGCTATCTGGCGGCCGACGGCGATCCTGCTCATATGCGCCGAGACTCTCAACCGAGATGTCCAGTCGCTCAGCTGCGGCTTCCTGCGTCAAACCTTTCAGCTCGCGCGCAGTTTGATAGATATTTCTGTATTTTGACAAACTGGTTTCCCTCCCTTTTTCATGCTATAATGCTCACGCACCGGGGATAAAACCGACGCGCTGCTGACGAAGGCGCTCCATATCGGCTTTCTCCTTGGCTTTTTCAAAACGCAGCAGCTCGTCCTGCCGCACCTTCCAGCCGCCGAGCTTCGCGCCGGACAGCTGACCGCTGATAATCAACTTGCGGACATAGTCCTTGGAACAGAGCCAGCGCTCCGCGATCTCTTCGATGGTCATGTATTTGCTGGACAATCAGCTCACCTCCTTTTCCGGCTCGTCCTGCGCATCTTCGCAAACTGTGAATTTTACAGGTAAAAAAATTTCTTCTACGGGGCAACAAAGAATCTTTGCAACCTTTTCCGCAATATCTCGAGGAATCATTCGCTTTCCATTCTCATATTGGCAATATGTTGTAGTGGCGATATTAAGCCGATTTGCCATATTTTCTTGTGTGATACCCATTGCCGTCCGAACAGCATCCAATCTCATCATGATTTCCCTCCTTTCTCAATTCGTGATTTTATTATGCTTTCTCATTTTGCGAATGTCAAGCATTATTTCTCATTTTGTGCAACAATATTCACATTTTGAAAATATGTGTTATACTTTAACAAAATGAGAAATTGGGAGGAGCTTTGCAATGACAATAGGCCAAACAATCACATCATTGCGAAATGCTCGAAATCTGAGCCAGATTGAACTATCAAAAATTTTGGGCATTAAAAACAACACGCTATCTCAATACGAAAATGGTGCACGCTCTGTCCCCGATGATATTAAGCTAAAAATCGCTACCTATTTTGACGTTTCTTTAGATTTTCTAATGGGGCGCGTGAAAAATAAAAATGCGTCCTCCGAAGAGGACGCAGGATTAAGCGCCGAAGAGAACGAGCTTCTTGAATTGTTCAGGAACGCTTCTCCTGCCTTGCAGGACGCTGCGCTTCGCGTGCTGGAGGCAGATCAGAAGAAAGAATCTTCCTGACCTTTTCCATGGCAGCTGACGGATCAGCCGAAGTCCGAATTAGCTTGAGCATATATTTTTCTCGATCCGTCATTTGATACCCTCCCCAAAACCGAACAAGTGTTTGATTCCATAATACACCGTATATCGGTTTTTGGCAAGAGCAAATCAATATATTGTATATCATTCACAAAATATCGGTGTTCAAATTGAACACATGAAAAGCGCCCGCCCCAGTGCGCTACCACCGGAACGGGCAAAGATGGAGTGTCTCACATATCCTCCAACACCATTATACAAGATTGTATAATATTGTCAATCTTTGAGGAGGAAAGGGAAATGAAACGCACACACCTTTATCTGCTTTGTCTGGTCTTGCTGCTGACGTTGACGGCCTGTGGCGGAACGACCCAGTCTACGACCGATGAGCAGTCGCCCGCAAGCATCGATGCCATTGAATCTGCCGAGCCGGTCGGGGAAACAGATCAAGAACCGGAAGAACCCGCCGACACCCTGACCATGGGGCAGAAAAATGCACTGGGCTCTGCAGAAAGCTATTTGTCCATCATGGCATTTTCTCATAGCGGCTTGATTGGGCAGCTCGAATATGACGGCTATACCACTGAAGAAGCGACCTATGCTGCAGATAACTGTGGTGCCGACTGGAATGAGCAGGCCGCTAAATCAGCCGAAAGCTATCTGGAAATGATGTCGTTTTCGCGTCAAGAATTGATCGACCAACTTGTGTATGATGGCTTTACGCAAGAGCAAGCCGAATATGGCGTCACGGCCGCAGGTTACTAAATAAACCCCGCAGACCACAACCGAACACTGTTTTTGTTGTGGTCTATATTTTCAGCCTGTTTCACGAACATTTGTTTTGTTATATTGTATAAATTTTTCATATATGATATAATTTTCTAAACAACGGATTTATAAAATGGGGGGATATTTATGGGCTTTCGCTTTCGCAAAAGCTTCAAAATCGCGCCGGGTGTTCGTGTCAATCTGAACAAGAAAAGCGCCAGCATCTCTGTTGGCACCAAAGGCGCGCGCATCACAAAGAGTACTTCCGGACGCACTACCACGACCGTCGGCATACCCGGAACTGGTATCAGTTACAGCCAAAGTCATACCTCCAAGCGCAAAACTTCCTCAACCGTAAATAATGCTAGCGCTGATACCCTGCCTACTGATAATAAGCGCAAAGAACGTGTAAAGTACCCTCCCCGTAAGCCAGTAGCCTATACACCACCCACTGAAAAACCTATGACACCAGATGCTGCGCCAGCAAAAAAAGATCGTGTGGAGTACTCTCCACGTAATCCAGAGGATCATAAGCCACCTTCCGCAAACCCTGCCGCAAAATCCACACTACCTATACCCGCGCCACAGCCACAGCCAAACAAACCCGGAGCCGCCTATGCATTGCTCAAGGTGCTTGGCATCATTCTGGTGGCACTCGGCCTGTTCCTTTCGATTGCCTCGGTCATCGGCGGTTTTATCTTTACCGCAATCGGCTGCCTTATCCTGCAAAAGCGGGCACGCATGATAGAAGCCGCAACCGGACAAACAGTTTCTAACCCATTCCGACGGCGATGGCAGATCGTCGTCTCAGTGGTCTTTGTCTTGCTGGCGGCTGCCGGTGCATTAACGCCCGACCCGGTCAGCAAAATCTCGCTGAACGGACTTGTGTCCACTCAGTTGGAAGTACCCGAAGCGACCAGCATATCATACAAATATGAGCCTGCGGACGCATCGACTGACAGCATCACCTGTGAAAGCTCGGATACTGCGGTCGCGACCGTCGAGATTAGCTCGATTGAAAACGGCGTCGTGAACTGTCTCGTCACCCCATTGTCTGCCGGTGATGTGACCATCAGCTGCAAGAGCGGCTCGGCAGAAGCCCCCGTACTCGAAATGAGCGTCACCGACCCGGCCGCAGAGGCCGCTGCCAAAGCTGAGGCAGAACGCAAAGCCGCAGAAGAAGCCGCTGCCAAAGCAGAAGCCGAGCGCAAAGCTGCCGAAGAGGCCGCCGCTGCGCAGGCCGAAGCCGAGCGCAAAGCCGCAGAAGAAGCCGCAGCAGCACAGGCCGCAGCCGAGCAGCAGGCCGCAGAAGAAGCTGCCGCACAGTCAGCAGCGGCACAGACCAACACCCAAACCGTTTACATTACACCATCCGGAAAGCGCTATCACTTATCATCGACCTGTGGTGGCAAAAACTCATACGCCGTTGACATTAGCGAGGTCGGAGGTCGTACCCCTTGCAAAAAGTGCGCTGGCGGCTGATATAGAGATCCCGCAGACCACAACCGAACACTGTTTTGTTGTGGTCTGCATTTTTACACCTACTCAAATCGAACAAACGTTCTTATTTTAACCAAGGAGGAAATAAAATGCCCGAACAAGCCAAGAAAAAATACACCTACAAATACGTCAAGGCGATCACAGTCGGGCATAAGCCGGACGGCAAGCCCATCCGCAAATACATCCGCGAAAACAACAAGGCTGTTTTCGAGCAAAAGGTGCGCTATTACCAAAACCTCAACGCTCGCGGCGTGCAGATCGTCGGCCGGTCGCTCACGGTCGAGCAATGGGCATGGCAGTGGTATCACACCTACAAAGAGCCGAAGATCGGCGCGAGCCAGCGTATCAACTACGAGACCAACCTCAAGCGCCATATCCTGCCGGTGATTGGTTTCATGGTAGTCAATGCCGTGCGGCCGTACCATCTGCAGCAGCTCGTCAACGATGCCCGGCGCGAGGACGGCCAGCCGCTGGCGCAGGGCACGGTGCGACAGATCCTGTACACACTACGGCAGATTTTCGAGCAGGCCGAGATCAACGGTCTGATTGAGGTCACGCCCTGCCGCCGCATCGAGAACACCGCGACCGGCAAGACTGCGCGGCGCGCACTGACCCGTGAAGAAGAAGCGCTCGTCCGCAAGGTAGCCGCCCGGCACTGGGCGGGGCCGTGGGTGCTGCTCATGTTGGACTGCGGCCTGCGGCGCGGAGAGACTGTGCCGATCGGCAAAGCCGACCTTTGCAAAGACGGCACGATGCTGCGGATCAGCAGCGCCGTCACCTACGCCGAGGGCAATCAGGCCAAGCGAAAAAGCACCAAAACGGCAGCCGGAGAGCGGTTTGTTCCCATGCCACCCACGTTGCTCTCCCAGCTGGACAGCTCCGGACGGTATTTCTTTCACGGGCAAAACGGCAGGATGCTCACGCTCACCCACCTGCGGCGCATGTGGGGCAGCTTCCACCGCGCATGTGACCGGGAAGCCGGTGCTAAGCTGTACCGCAACAAGATCATCGAGCACGCCTTTGACCCAGCGATCACACCCCACTATCTCCGGCACACCTATTGCACCAATCTGCGCCGTCAGGGCGTCGACCTGAAAACCGCACAATATCTCATGGGACATGCCAGCATCACCACAACGGCGAATATCTACGATCATGTCGACATGGACGACATCGCTCAACTCGGCCTGCATGAAGCACCGAAAAACACCTGATTTTCTTGCAACACATTTGCAACGTATTTTGTCATTCACCGCTGTTTTTGTCCGCTCTATCTGTATAGTCGATAATTTGCAAATATGGGTATTCCGACACCATCAAAAGGCAAACCGCTAAAAAGTTGCGTAAAACACAAAAAGCCGTCACTTTCGTGACGGCTTTTGCTGGTGGGGTTGGCGGGGCTCGAACCCACGACCTCTCGCGTGTGAGGCGAACGCTCTGACCAGCTGAGCTACAACCCCGTTTGTTCGGTTTACCTTATTACTATACCAGAAACAAACGGGGTTTGCAAGCCTTTTTTCACGACTGCCCGTTTTTGTCCAAATGTCCGAGCAGCGCCACAATCAGCGCAATCACCGCAAGCACCGTAAAGATACCCGCCATGCCCTGACCGAGCAGTAAAATCGCCATCTGTACCGATTCACTCATCTGTCATACGCCCCTTTCTCACATAAAGAACCCGAGAATCACGCCGCCCGCGACGACCGACGCAATCTGTCCGGCGACGTTCGCACCGACCGCGTGCATCAGTAGGTGGTTGGTCTTATCCGCTTCCACACCCAGCTTTTCAATGACACGCGCACTCATCGGGAAGGCCGAGATGCCTGCCGCGCCAATCATGGGGTTGACCTTATTCTTGCAGAACAGGTTGAGGATTTTGGCGAACAGTACGCCGCCAATCGAGTCCAGCACAAACGCGACCAGCCCGAGGCACAGGATAATCAACGTCTCCTTAGTCACGAACTGTTCGGCGCGCATGGAAAACGAAATCGTAATGCCGAGCAGCAGCGTAATCAGATTCGCCAGCTCGTGCTGTGCGGTTTTGGACAGGCTCTCCAGCACGCCGCACTCGCGAATCAGGTTGCCGAACATCAGGAAGCCGACAAGCGACACCGATGCGGGCGCGACCAGTCCGGCCACAATCGACACGACAATCGGGAACAGGATGCGCGTGCGGCGGCTGACCTTGCCTGCCGCATACGGCATCTTCATCGCGCGCTCCTTTTTGGTCGTCGCCAGCTTGATGGCAAACGGCTGGATGATGGGCACGAGCGCCATATAACTGTAGGCCGCGACCGCGATGGCGCCGACATATTTGGACCCAAGCACCTGTGAAACCAGAATCGAGGTCGGCCCGTCGGCCGCACCGATGATACCGATGGAAGCTGCGTCAATGATATCGAAACCGAATGCCGCTGCCGCGATAATGGTCAGGAAAATGCCAATTTGCGCCGCAGCGCCGAACAGGAACAGTTTTGGGTTGGCCAGCAGCGGGCCAAAGTCAATCATCGCGCCGATACCGATGAACAGCAGCAGCGGGAACGCTTCGCTCACCTCGATACCGCTTTCAAACAGCCATTGGATGATGCCGTGCGTCTCACCGACACCCTGCGTTATCTGGTCGATAACGCCCGACATCGGCAGGTTGACCAGTATTGCGCCGAAGCCCATCGGCAGCAGCAGTGCAGGCTCGTATTGCTTCTGAATCGCCAGCCAAATCAGCAGTCCGCCGACACAATACATCACCACCTGCTGCCATGTCACCGACAGCAAGCCTTCATATAAAAATTCCATACATTCGCCCCTCCCCAAATAACGCGCAGCGTTGATGCAATCTGTCAAAAGGCAGGACATGTGCCTGTCTTTTGACACCCCGACCCAGCCGCCTTGGGCGGCGTCCGGGGGTATCAAAAATCAGTTTCTACGGAGCTGATTTTTGTATCCAGGGGGTATGGATACCCCCTGGAAAAACAAACAGACCTGCGTTTCCCTTTCGGAAAACGCAGGTCTGGTCATTTCAGGCAACAGCCAGAACGGAATCACACGCCCCGTCATGCTTGTTGGCGATGCCGCGCGGACATACCGCGCCGACTACTCCCCTTTGTTTGGCATCATCTTATCATGGGAAGGGGGCGGTGTCAAGCCTGTTTTCCTGTTAAGTTTTCGTTAAATTACGCGCCAAAGATGTCCGGATTTGCGGCCTTGTGCTGCTGCCACATCGTCTGCAAGCTCGTGCCGCAGCCCGCGACCGCATCTTCGACCGCGTCTGCGTCCTGCTGCCAGCGTTTATCCAGCTCGGCAAGCACGCCTTCGGCATATGCACCATCCGCCCAGCCCATGTCCAGATATTGCAGCAGTTCACCGGTCGTGCGGTATGGGTAATAATCGGTCATGTGCGCCAGCACGCTTAAATAGGGCGGGTACTGCGGAAGATAGCCCTCATAGCCGAACGGCAGCCACAGCACCGGACTGCTGTCGGACAACTGCACGCGCTGCATCCGAATCGTCATTTCGCCGTCGTCCCAGCGGTAGGTGATACTGCACTCGGTATCGTCCTCGTCGCCGGTCCTGCCGGCCCATGCGCCGCCTACAAAGTGCAGCACATATTCCGCGCAGGCCTCAGGCGTGGACAGGTCGGGGTTGTCAAGCGACGCAGACTTTGCCGCCATTTCGCTCAGCTTTTCCAGCCCGGTCGTGTCGAACACCGGGAAGCCCTGCTCGAGTGGGAACGCATACCGGAATGCTTCGAGCGAGCGCACGCCGTCCGAGGTGTTGACCAGTTCTTCCGTGCGGGCGGGCGTGATGGTGTCGGTCTTTTCGTACCATAGCCGCTGGACGGTGGTGAAATAATACGCGCGCGAGCGACTCAGATACCGGACGGTCAGCACACACGAACCGTCGGTCAGGTTGGGTTCGACCGTGATTTCGTCAATGAACGGCGCGCCATCCCATTCGTTCTGCGCATAGGCATACTGCACCGCCAAATCGTGCAGCACCTGCTGCCGTTCGCGACCGGCCTGTGCGTCGTTCTGCCCGTCAAACGAGAGTGCGGTGCCGTCCATCGCCTGCGCTGCCTGATACATTTCGGTATAAGCTGCGGCGATATCCTCATCCGACGGGTCATACTGCACGTCGGATGCGAACGTCAGATAATAGGTCAATCCGTCCCGCTCGGCAAGCTGCTTGCACGGCACCGGGAAACCCGCTTTCCAATCCTCGCCGAACTGCGCCTTGAGCGACGCAGTGGCTTGCGCTTGCAGCGCCATCACTGTGCCGCCGTCGGTCGAGTCGTCCGTATAGCCCGGCAGCGCGTTTTGCAGGCCGAACGACACCGCACCATCCACGCGCTCCTTCTCATATCCCTGTTCAACAAAGCAGTCGGGCAGCGTCAGCGTGTAGCCGTAGGTCGCGTTCGTATACTCGGTCGAATGGATGGTGTAATCCGTATTCGGCACACCTTCATTTTTCAGCCGGTAAACGAACGCGGCGGTATAGTCCGTGCCGTTTGCCGTGTAGGAAACCGTCACGCCGCGGTAGACCGCCGCGTTGAGCGTTGAGGACAGCGCTTCCACCGTCAGATGCTCGACCTGATACAGATACACTGCGCTGCCGCGGTCATACACATCGGTAAAGCGGATAGTTACCTGCTGCGTCTCCTTTTCGGTATATTGCAGTGTGCCATCTTTGCGGATGACCGCGTCGGTCAGCGTAGCGTCGAGCGCGGTCAGCTTGCCGTCAACAGGTTCCAGCAAAATCGTCTGCCCGGCTTCGAGCAGCGGGATTTCGCCGTTTGCGTTCTCGATTGCCTGCTGGATGGTCGCGCCGACGGGCAGCGCGCCTTGGCTGACCGGACTATCGCCCTCGACCAGATAGGCGCTGAACGTCGGGTCGAATTGCGTGTCCAGCCCGACCGGCAGCCAGTAATCGCCGGTTTTGCGCATCTGCACATCGACCGACGGGCTGTTATCCGTAAAATTCAGCCGCACGACCGCTTCATTCTCGCCTTCGGAGACCACTTCGCTGGTGAACCAGCTTTCCATTGTGTAGCGGTGTGTATCGCCCTCGATGTTCTCGACTTCCTCACCGAAATAACCGAATACGGTCTCTGCTGCATCGCGCACGCGCGTCAGCGTATCGAGCGACGCGCCGTTGAAGTCGTTTGCACCCTCGGAGATGGTCGGCCAAGCCAATCCCGAATCGTAATATAACTTAAAAAGTTTACTCATCGTATAAGTGCTGGCTGCTATCTGCCGCACGTCCGAAATCACCCGGCGGCCGTCCGCTCCAGCCGTATTGACAATAAAGGCATTGCGGTAATCGGTCACACCGCCGCCGTACATCTGGAACACGACCAGATAGCTGCCCTCGCTCTCGGCCGGGACGAGCGCATAATCGCGGTAGGACGGCGACGAGCCGCCGTACTTCCAGCTGATGCCCCCATCGGGCAGCGCCTGCTGTGTGCGGAACTCCTGCTGCTTCTGCGCGGTCAGGATGGGGTAGATGCACTGCCCGCTCTTATGCGTCACGCCGCGCGCGTACTGCCCCGCAAGGTCTGCGGCGGTGCGCGCGTTTTTGCCGCCGTCATAGGTGAAGTCCTGCGGCAGCCAGCCTTGGTCGAACTGGTTGACCATGGTGATGGTCACCTCGCTGCCGTCGGCAAACATGACCGTGACATCCCATATGTCGTCACCCGTCGTGCGGTCAGCGGACGAAGCCCCCATCGCATTGCCGTCCAGCCGCAGCAAATTCAGTGCGGCCTGATTGGGCGTGCTGATATCCATCAGCGGGTCGGACCAGTCCACCATCAGGAAATCCGGAAATCCGAGGTCATTCTCGTACAGGATTTTGAACTCATCAAGCGAGGTCACGCCTTTTTCTGCAATGGGTTCGGTGTGGCTGAGCTGCCAATCGCCTCCTTCTTTTTCAAAGAAGAGCTGCCAGCATAACCGCATCGGAACAGACTGAATCAGTTGATCGTCCCACATCACATTATTGGTATGATCGAACAGCACATAGGTGTTCTCCCCGTCCAGCTTGACCGTATACCCATACTTTGGGTTGGCGTCCTGCGCCCACTGCTCCGCCAGCGCAAGCCGCGTCTCTTCGGTCAGTTTGTCCGTGCGCTCTCCCACCGAAAACGTGCAGCCCAGTGTGCCGACCAGCACCGCCGCCGCCACGACCAGCGCGATACCGCGTTTTTTGGCCTTTTTGTCGAATAGCCCTTCAAACCGCCGCATCAGTGTCTCCTTATCGCCGGTAAAGCACGACACCAGCGCGCGTTTCTTTGCCTGCGCTTCGACCGAGCGCAGGATGGTCTCGCCGTAGGCGCGGCGCGCAGCTACGTCCATGCCGCGCACCACCGCGTCGTCGCACGCCAGCTCAATATCCTCCTGCGCAAAGCGCGCCAGCAGATGCACCAGCGGATTGAACCAGTGCACCGCCCGCGCCGCGACCAGCGCCAGCTTGAGCCACAAATCGCCCCGCTTATAGTGCGTCAACTCATGCCGGAAGATGAACGCCGCGTCCTGTTCGGACAGCGCTTCGTCCGGCAGATAGAGCGCAGGGCGCAGGAATCCCGCCAGCATCGGGCAATCCGCCCCAAGCGAAACGCGCAGCGGGATGTCCCGGGTGATGCCCAGCGCACGCTTTTGCTCCTCGAAAATGGCCGGCAGTGTGTCCCGCTCGGCCGGATGGCTGCTTTGCTGCAACACATAGCGGAACGTCAGATAGTGGTATATCTGCCAGCCGGCAAAGGCCAGCAGGCCGCTCAGCCATGCCACCCCCAGTACACGACCCAAATCGAACGCGATAATCGACGGTTCGTCATACGGGCTGAGCGTGCGCACTTGCTGCTCCGTCACCCAACGCTCGGTCGTGATGACCCCGTCCTGCTCCAAAACGGGCAGCCCGGCCTCTTCCAGCCGTTCGGGCGTGAAGTCCGTCCGCGTCAGATAGGTCGTGCGCGGCGTGACCTGCACCGGCGGGTCGGGCAGCGTCAGCTGCACGGGGATAAGCAGCCGCAGCGCGAGCACCGCCCACACCAGGCACATCGCGCGCGCGGGATAGCGTTTTTTGAGTGTCTTGCGCAGCGCAAACAGCACCAGCGCTGCCGCCGATACGGTCAGGCCAATCTGCACCAGATTGCCCAGTAAATCCGACCAGTCAAAGCGTAACATATCCTACCCCTCCTGTCCTCACCGTCCCTGCGCGTCGAGAAAGGCGCGCAGTTCGTCGATGTCGTGCGCGGTCAGCGCGCCCGCGTCCGACAGGCTTGCCACCAGATTTTTCACCGACCCGCCGCACACGCGCTGGACAAAGCTGCGGCTTTCGCGCTGCAAGTATTCCTCCTGCGTCACACACGGCGTGTACTGGTTCTGCCGTCCCTCTTTTTCGCATGAAAGGAACCCCTTGTCGCACAGGCGTGATAGGAAGGTGAGCACGCTCGTCGCCTTCCAGTCGCTCGGCACCTTGCGCTGCACCTCCGCCGCGGTCACCGGCGGCTCGAGCGACCAGACCGCCTGCATCACTTCCAGCTCGGCATCCGGCAGACGTTTGCTTTTTTCCATGGTATCCCCTCCTTTTCTACAAATGTAAAACTCCTTCTGTGCTTATATTCTACAATGGTAGAATATACTTGTCAAGTCATACTTTGTTTACACTTTGAAAATTGACAAGCGCCCCTGTTTTGCGCTATGCTAATACTGTAAAACCACAGACCCTCTACCGACAAAGGAGCCGGAACCTATGCGAAAATCCATGGCGCTCGGATTTGCCATTTGCAGCACGCTGCTGCTGATTTTGTTGTTTCTCGCCGGGCGTATGCTGTATATCAAATTCTATCATCAGTCCTATGCGGACATCACGGATAAAACCACGCAGACCGTGGTCACGCTCACGGAAAACCAGACCGAGGTGCAGACCGTGACCGACCCGGAACAGCTTGCCGCCATCACCGAGCTGCTGTCCGGCTATACTTACACCCAATACCCCCATCTTTTGAAGCCCGGCAAGGAAAAGCTGACGGGCAACCTGCTGACCGTCACCTTTGAAAACGGCAATTCCATCGGCGTCAATGCGGACGGCTATGTATTTGTAAACGGTGAGCTGCGCGACATTGAGGGCAGCCGCGGGCAGGAGTTTTACCACAAACTGTATCTCCTGTTCTATCCGAACGCAACCTGACGCAGCCTCTGTTCTGCGTTTTTGAGGGAGGGCAAATTCATATGCGGGAATTGCTTTTAGACGCGGAATCCTTGTATACCCGCGCGCAGGTGCACGATGCGCTGGCGCGCGCGTTCGGCTTTTCCGCGGACTATGGCGGCACACTGGACGCATTATATGACAGGCTGTGCGTCTGCCCGCCCACGCGGCTGACTTTGCGGCATGCGGAGCTGCTGGTGGTCAACCTCGGCAACTATGGCGAGCTGCTGCTGCGCGTGCTGGCCGGAGCGGCCGCGGAAAACCCGTCGTTTATCCTCCATGCCGAATAAATAGGATGCGTGGCGCGCGTCCGTCTTTCATCAGCAACCGTGGTTTTACGCAAACAGCAAAAAAGGAGAAGCTTCCCGCTTCTCCTTTTTTTGCATCTGCGCCGTTCCTGATGCCGTCAGCCCAGCATGTGGCCGACGCCGTTCGCCGCCTTGTGCATCGCGTGCTCCGCCTTGTTCGCCGCATGCTGCGCGCTGCGCCGCACCGAGGGGTTCATCATCGCGCCCGCCGCCATCATGGAAACGACCGCGCCCGCGACCGCACCGGTCGCAATGCCTGAAATGAAGGGAGATACCCGCATGGTTTTGTCCGCCGCCTTTCAAAAAAGATTTGGGTGCCGCCGGTCATAGTATGCCCGCTCTGCGCGCTGTCTTACTCGCTGTGCGGCGGCAACAAAATTTGTATAAAAAAACAAAATTGTTTTGTGGTATCGTCTGTTTACAAAACCCGTTTCATACGATATAATAAATGAAACAATCCGCCTTTAAGGCGCGGCCCGTGAGCCGCCAAGGCAGAAAACAGTGCATACGCCGTCAGCCGGGAAATGGGGGACAGGTGTAATTTTAGGGTACGGCTTTCTGCTTTCGGCGCAGGAGGCTGTTTTTTTGTAAATTTTTCCGATGGGAGGTGGCAGGATGGCCGAACAAAAGGCCGTGATTATGGATGCGGACGGTGTGCGCCGCGCGCTGACCCGCATTGCGTTTGAAATCATCGAAAAAAATAAGGGTGCGGAAAACCTGCTGCTGGCCGGGGTGAAAACGCGCGGGGTGTTTTTGGCCCAGCGCATTGCAAAAAAGCTCGGCGAAGTGGAGGGCCGCATGCCGCCGGTCATCGAGCTGGACGTGACCCCGTGGCGGGACGATAAGCCGCGCGAGGAAGCGCCCAAATCACCGCCCGATGCGCGCATCGAAGGCGCGACGGTCGTGCTGGTGGACGATGTGCTCTATACCGGACGCACGGTGCGCGCCGCAATCGAAGCGGTGTCCTCGCAGGGGCGCGCGGGACGCATCCAGCTTGCGGTGCTGATTGACCGCGGCCACCGGGAGGTGCCCATCCGGCCGGATTATATCGGCAAAAACCTGCCCACCGCGCGGGACGAGCGCGTGTGCGTGCGCCTGACCGAGGTCGACGGCGCAGACAATGTTGTTATTTTAAGCAGTGAAACGTAGGATACCCGCTTGCAGCTGAGAAAGGAAGAATATCTATGTCCATCCAAACACTGGTAGAAAAAATTAAGGAAAAAGGCAACCCGACCGTTGCGGGGCTGGATGCGCGGCTGGAGTACATCCCCCAGCACATTGCGGGCCGCAATATGATGCTGCACGGCGAGACGCTGCGCGCCGCGGCCGAGAGCGTGGTCGCGTTCAACTGCGGCCTGATTGACGCGCTGTGCGATATCGTGCCCGCGGTCAAGCCGCAGGCGGCGTACTATGAGCTGCTCGGCTCGTACGGCGCAATGGCGCTCAAGGAAACCATTGATTACGCGCACGCCAAGGGCATGTATGTCATCGGTGACATCAAGCGCAACGACATCGGCGCGACCGCGACGGCCTACGCAGAGGCGTATCTGGGCAAGACCCGCGTGGGCGATACCGAAATCGCGCCTTACGGCTGCGACAGCGTGACCGTCAACGGTTATCTGGGCACGGACGGCGTCGAGCCGTTCCTCAAGGAGTGCCGCGCGCGGGATAAGAGCCTGTTCATGCTCGTGAAGACCTCCAACCCGTCCTCCGGCGAGCTGCAAAACCGCGATATGGAAGGCAAGCCGCTCTACGCGCGCATGGCCGAGATGGTGGCCAAGTGGGGCGAGGGGCTGGATACGCCCTGCGGCTACAATCAGGTTGGCGCAGTCGTCGGCGCGACCTATCCGGAGGAGCAGAAGATTGTGCGTGAGCTGCTGCCGAAGAGCTATTTCCTCGTGCCGGGCTACGGCGCACAGGGCGCGACCGCAAAGGACATTGCAAACGCCTTCAACGATGACGGCCTCGGCGCAATCGTCAATTCCTCGCGCGGCATCATGTGCGCATGGAAGAAAACCGGCAACAACGGCGAGGATTATAAGGAAGCCGCGCGCGCGGAAGCCATCCGCATGCGGGATGAAATCGTCGCGGCAATCAAGTAACAACAATCGGTGCATGACCGAAAGATAGAACAATCAGGATTGAATTGGGAGTGATTTTCACTTGAAAAAAGCGTATTTACTGCTCGCGGACGGCACGCTGTTTGAGGGCACAGCCGTCGGCTACGAAGGGCAGAGCATCGGTGAGGTCGTGTTCAACACGGGCATGGCCGGCTATCAGGAGGTTTTGACCGACCCGTCCTACTACGGACAGATTGTCACCATGACCTATCCGCTGATTGGCAACTACGGCATCAACTTTGACGATTATGAATCCCGCAAGAGCTGGGTTTCCGGCTTTATCATGCGCGAAATCGCAGAATACCCGTCCAACTGGCGCTGCCGGCTGACGCTGGACGAATACCTCAAGGAGCAGAAGGTCGTCGGCCTGGCGGGCATCGACACCCGCGCGCTCACCCGCAAGCTGCGCGGCGAGGGCGTGATGAACGGCGTTATCTATACCGAGGGCTTTGAGCCGGATGAGCAGACCATCGAGCAAATGAAAGCATATGTGGTCAAGGACGCGGTCAAGTCGGTCACCTGCACGGAAAGCCGCGTTTACCCGGCGGAGGGCGAGCAGAAATACCGCATTGCGCTGTATGATTACGGCGTTAAGTACAACATTGAGCGCGAGCTGCAAAAGCGCGGCTGCGAGGTCGTCACCATTCCGGCGCTCACCCCGCCGGAGGAAGTCATCGGCAAGTTTGACGGCGTGATGCTCTCGAACGGCCCCGGTGACCCGGCGGAGAACGTCGAGATTGTCGAGAACCTCAAAAAGCTGCTCGCAAGCAATATGCCGATTTTCGGCATCTGCCTCGGCCATCAGCTGCTAAGCCTTGCCATTGGCGCGAAAACCACCAAGCTCAAGTACGGCCACCGCGGCGTGAACCATCCGGTCAAGGACCTCGACGTGGACCGCACCTATATCACCAGCCAGAACCACGGCTATGCAGTCGTCGGTGAGTCAGTCAATCCCGAGATTGCCCGCGTGCGCTATGTCAATTTGAACGACGGCACGGTGGAGGGCGTCGAGCACATCGGACGCCCGGTGTTCACCGTACAGTACCATCCCGAGGTATGCCCCGGCCCGATGGACACGTCGTATCTGTTCGATAAATTCATGGACAACATTGCAAAAGCAAAGGGAGGTGCTCAGTAATGCCGCTGCGCAAGGATATTCATAAGGTAATGGTACTGGGCTCCGGCCCCATCGTCATCGGTCAGGCGGCGGAGTTTGACTACGCCGGCACGCAGGCCTGCCGCGCGCTGCGCGAGGAAGGTCTGGAGGTTGTGCTGGTCAACTCCAACCCTGCCACCATCATGACCGATAAGGCCATGGCCGATAAGGTCTATATCGAGCCGCTGACCGTGGAAGCGGTGCAGGAAATCATCAAGAAAGAGCGTCCGGACTCGCTGCTGCCCAACCTCGGCGGCCAGACCGGCCTGAACCTCGCCATGGAGCTGTGCGAGAGCGGCTTCCTGGATAAGATGGGCGTCAAGCTGCTCGGCGCAAACCCGGAGACCATCGCCAAGGCGGAGGACCGCCAGATGTTCAAGGACACGATGGAGAAAATCGGTGAGCCTTGCATCGCGTCCAAGGTCGTGCATTCGGTGGAGGATGCGGTCGAGTTTACCCGGGAAATCGGCCTGCCGGTCATTATCCGTCCGGCGTACACGCTCGGCGGCACGGGCGGCGGTATTGCCTACACGTGGGAACAGCTGCGCGAGATTGCCGCGACCGGCATCATGTATTCCCGCGTCGATGAAATTCTGGTCGAGAAATGTATCGCCGGCTGGAAGGAAATCGAATACGAGGTCATGCGCGACCACAAGGGCAACGCCATCACGATTTGTAACATGGAAAATGTCGACCCGGTCGGCGTGCACACCGGCGACTCGGTCGTTGTCGCGCCCAGCCAGACGCTGTGCGACAAGGAATACCAGATGCTGCGCACCTCTGCGCTCAACATCATCACCGAGCTGGGCATCGAGGGCGGCTGTAACGTGCAGTACGCACTCAATCCGGACTCGTTCGAGTACGCGGTTATCGAGGTAAACCCCCGTGTTTCGCGTTCGTCCGCGCTTGCGTCCAAGGCGACCGGCTATCCGATTGCCAAGGTGACCGCAAAGATTGCGGTCGGCTACGGTCTGGACGAAATCGAAAACGCCGTCACCAAAAAGACCAAGGCCTGCTTTGAGCCGACGCTCGACTATTGTGTGGTCAAGTTCCCGCGCTGGCCGTTTGACAAGTTCGTATACGCAGACAACACGCTCGGCACGCAGATGAAGGCGACCGGTGAGGTCATGGCCATCGACAACAGCTTTGAGGGCGCGCTGATGAAGGCGGTGCGCGGCTGCGAAATCAAGCTGGACAGCATGATTGCCCCGCGCATCCAGCAGCAGTCGGATGCGGAAATCAAGAAGGGCGTCGCCCGCACGGACGACCAGCGCCTGTTCCACATCTGCGAGGCGCTGCGCCGCGGCATTATGACCATCGAGGAGATTCACGAGGTCACCACGATGGATACCTTCTTCCTGCACAAGTTCCAGAACATCGTCGATATGGAAAAGGAGCTTGCCGCTGCCGATGCAATCGACAAGGACCTGTACTTGCGTGCCAAGAAGATGGGCTTCCTTGATAAGACCATCGAGCAGCTGTCCGGTAAGGATATTTCCGGGGTAAAGCGGCTGCCGGTTTACAAGATGGTTGACACCTGTGCCGCCGAGTTCGAGGCGGAGACCCCGTACTACTACTCGACCTACGACGAGGAGACCGAGGTCAAGCCTGCATCCGGCAAAAAGAAGGTGCTGGTGCTCGGCTCCGGCCCGATTCGCATCGGTCAGGGCATCGAGTTCGACTACTGCTCGGTGCATGCGGTCTGGGCGCTGCAAAAGCTCGGCTGCGAGACCGTCATCATCAACAACAACCCGGAAACCGTGTCCACCGACTTCGATACGGCCGACCGCCTGTATTTTGAGCCGCTGACGCCCGAGGACGTGACCGGCGTTGTAAACGCCGAAAAGCCGGACTTCGCCATCGTGCAGTTCGGCGGCCAGACCGCCATCAACCTTGCCGCACACATCGAAAAGCTGGGCATCCCGATTCTCGGCACGCCCGCATGGAGCATCGACGCGGCAGAGGACCGCGAGAAGTTTGACGTCATTCTGGAAAAGTGCGGCATCCCGCGTCCGGCGGGCCACACGGTCATGACCGAGGAGGAAGCGGTCAAGGCAGCCGACGAGCTGGGCTATCCGGTGCTCGTGCGCCCGTCCTATGTGCTGGGCGGTCAGGGCATGGAAATCGCGCACAAGGAAGAGGACGTGCGCGAGTTCATGAAGGTCATCACCCGCAACAAGGTGGAAAACCCGGTGCTGGTCGATAAATACATGATGGGCCGCGAAATCGAGGTCGACGCCATCTGCGACGGCGACGATATCCTCATCCCGGGCATCATGGAGCACTTTGAGCGCGCGGGCGTCCACTCGGGCGACTCGATTTCGATTTATCCGTCCATCAACATCGAGCCTAAGCACAAGGAGACTATCATCCGCTATACCGAGGCGCTGGCCAAAAACCTTGCGGTTCTCGGTCTGGTCAACATCCAGTTTGTCCTGTATAACGACCAGATTTATGTCATCGAGGTCAATCCGCGTTCCTCGCGCACCGTGCCGTATATCTCCAAGGTGACGGGCGTGCCGATGGTCGATTTGGCGACCCGCTGCATGTTCGGGGAAAAGCTGCGCGATATGGGCTGCGGCACCGGCCTGCATCCGGAGGGCGACCATTACGCGGTCAAGGTGCCGGTGTTCTCGTTCCAGAAGCTGCGTGACCTTGACACCCAGCTGGGGCCGGAGATGAAGTCGACCGGCGAGGTGCTGGGCGTTTCGACTTCGTTCCGCGAAGCGCTGCTCAAGGGCCTGATTGGCGCGGGCTTCAAGATGAAGAAAAAGGGCGCGGTGCTCATTTCCGTGCGCGATTCGGACAAGCAGGAGGCTATCCGCATCGGTGAGCGGTTTGAAGCGCTCGGCTTTGATATTTACGCCACCAGCGGCACGGCAAACGTGCTCAACCGTCACATGGTTGCAACCAACGCCATCCGCAACGTGGATGAGCCGTCCCCGAACATCATCGACCTGATTGAGTCCGGCAAAATCGACTATGTTGTTGCCACCTCGGTCAAGGGCCGTCATCCGGAGCTGGGCTCGGTGCACATCCGCCGCACGGCGGTCGAGCGCGCTATCCCGTGCCTGACCTCGATTGATACGGCTTCGGCGCTGCTGCGCTGCCTTGAGGGCGATATCAAGATTGAAAACTGCGAGATGGTGGATATCAACACCATCTAAGGATTTTCCATGAAAGCATACAGCTTTCATCGAGCGGCGCTGCCGCGCATCGTGCGGACACAGCCCGAATTGCGTAAAGTTCCTACAAACGAAGCTCTTTTTTCCTTGTTTCAAAAGCCCGGCAAAGCTGGGCTTTTGATAAAACCGGCGGTATAACCGCCGGTTTTTGCTATATGCGCGCCTTGCAGCGCGCATAGGCGCATGATACAATAAGGAAAACGAATCGCCGCCCGGGCGGGCGGACATCCTATTTTACGGAGGTTTTTCTATGCTGCTGATTCAAAACGGCCGGGTGCTCGACCCGTATACCGGTGTGGATGCGCCGCGCGACATGCTCATTGGGGAGGACGGCGTAATTGCCGCAGTGCAGGCGCATATCGACGCGCCCGCAGGCTGCGAGGTTTATGATGCGGCCGGGCTGACGGTTTCGCCCGGTTTTGTGGACGGCCATGTGCACTTCCGCGACCCCGGCCAGACGCAAAAGGAGGACGTGTTGACCGGCGCGGCTGCCGCTGCCGCAGGCGGATATGCGACCGTCATCTGCATGGCGAACACGCTGCCGACCTGTGATACGCCCGAAATCATCCGTTATGTGACCGGAAAGGCGAAGGATTGTCCGGTTGAGGTGTTGCAGGCGGGCGCAGTGACCAAGGGCCTGAAAGGGCAGGAGCTGACCGATTTTGACGCGCTGACCGCTGCGGGTGCGCCTTGCCTGACCGATGACGGCATCAACCTCACTTCGGCAGGGCTGTGCCGCACGGCAATGGAGCAGGCTGCCGCGCGCGATATCCTGCTGTCCTTCCATGAGGAGGAGCCGTCGCTTGTGCCGTCTCCCGGCGTCAATTTCGGCTCGGCAGCGGCGCAGCAATTCGGCGTACCCGGCGCGATGGCCGCTGCGGAAACCGCCATGATTGCGCGCGATATTGCGTTGGCGCTCGACACGGGGGCGCGTGTGGTGTTCCAGCATGTTTCGTGCGGGCAGTCGGTTGCGCTCATTCGCGCGGGCAAGGCGCTCGGCGCGCGCGTCTATGCCGAGGTCACACCGCACCACCTGAGCCTGACCGAGGACGATGTGCCCGCGCACGGTACCTATGCGCGTATGAACCCGCCGCTGCGCCGTGAAGCCGACCGGCAGGCCTTGATTGAGGGGCTGCGCGACGGCACCATTGATATGATTGCCACCGACCATGCGCCGCATACCGCGGAGGAAAAGGCGCGCGAGTTCGCCAAAGCGCCGAGCGGCATTACGGGGCTGGAAACCGCGTTTTCCGTGTGCAATACCTATCTGGTCAAAACCGGACGGCTGACCCCGATGCAGCTGCTGGATAAAATGAGCAAATCGCCTGCGGGGATTTACGGATTGACCGGCCGCGCGGTAGCTGAGGGCAATTTCGCCCGTCTGGTGCTGCTAGACTGGGAGAGTGAAGCGGTTTACAAAACGTATCGTTCCAAGGCGGTCAACACGCCGTTCACCGATATGCCGCTGACCGGCGCGCCGCGCGCCATCGTCACAGGGACGCGCGTCACCGCCCGCTGAACGAAAAATTTGCGGATGCGCGTAAAAAATTGCCAGAACTGCCGCTGCATAATGCGTCGCGTTCCAGTCATACTACCTGTACAACCAGAAATTGCGTATGGGAGGGAACGCGTAAATGAAGGCAACCGGCATTGTGCGCCGTATTGATGATTTGGGTCGTGTGGTCATTCCGAAGGAAATCCGCCGCACGCTGCGGATTCGCGAGGGCGACCCGCTGGAGATTTTCACTGACCGCGACGGCGAGGTGATTTTCAAGAAATATTCCCCGATGGGGGAGATGGGCGCGGTGGCAGGCGAGCTGGCCGAAGCGCTCGCCCGTACGGCGGGGATGAGCTGTGCGATTTGCGACCGCGACGCGGTGATTGCCGCGGCAGGCGGCGCGAAAAAGGATATCCTCGAAAAGCGTATCTCCGCCGAGCTGGAGCAGCTGATGGAGCAGCGCGTGGTGTATGAGCGCGGCGTGGATGACTCGCCTGAGCTGACCGTCTCGGACAACGACGAATATAATGTAGTCGTGGCGGTGCCGATTATCACCGAAGGGGACGTGAGCGGCTGCGTGGTGTACGTCAGCGAGGATGACGGCGCATCGGCCAACGAAGTGACGGTCAAGCTATGCCAGACCGCCGCACAGTTTATGGCCAAGCGCGTGGCAGTGTAAGGGGGCGGATGGGATGCAGGACAAACGAAAGCCCGAACGCGAGCCTAAACCGTTCCCGCAGTACGACGACGCGGCGCATATCGACTCCGCTGCGGTCGCGCCGGTGCCGCCTTGGTCGCAGGACGCCCCGCCGCGCGGCGACCCGGCCGCGACGGCCTATACCGAAATGTATTGCCAGAAACCGCAAGAGAAAAGCTGAAAAGACCGGCCGGCGCCTGAGAGCGCCGGCCGGTCTTTCCTGTGGGCGCAGGATATCGGGTCGGTTTACCAAAACGGCAGGATTGGACGATTGTGACAAAGCGCAGGAGGTATGGCGGTAAGGCATCCGGATGGATGGATAAAAGTAAAATTCACACAAAAATACCAGAAAATAAAGCAAGGCTTCTTTACAACTTGCACAAGCCGTCGTATAATATCTGAAGGGAGAAGACACAAAAGCTGCGCTCTTTATATGAAGGATAGTAGCAGCAGAAAGCAGGAAAACCATGAATATAAGCACCAATGGGTTGGTCTACACCAATGATAACTGTATCGGCTGCAACCGCTGTATCGCCGCCTGCCCGGTATTGACCGCCAATTCCGTAGTGGAAAACGGCGAGAAGCAATTTGTTCATGTTGACCCCACCAAATGCATCGCCTGTGGCGCGTGTCTGGATGCGTGCGAGCATCATGCGCGTGAGTTTACCGATGACACCGAACGTTTTTTTGCGGATTTGCGCCGCGGGGAGAAAATCTCCATTCTGTATGCGCCGGCGTTGGTTGCCAATTATCCGCAGAATTATCACTATATTTTGGGAACCTTGCAGCAGATGGGTGCAAACCATGTCATCAGCGTGGCGTTCGGCGCGGATATCACGACATGGGCATACATCCAGTACATCCAGAAGAACAAGTTTGAGGGCGGTATTTCCCAGCCCTGCCCGGCGGTGGTACGCTATATTGAAAACTTCATGCCGGAATTGCTGCCCAAGCTGATGCCGGTGCACAGTCCGCTGCTCTGTGCGGCAATCTATGCGCGCAAATACATGGGCATCAACGATAAATTTGCTTTCCTGTCTCCCTGCATTGCAAAGAAAGCAGAAATCAGCGATCCCAATACGCACGGCTTTGTGCAGTATAATGTGACGTTCGATCATCTGATGCGCTACCTCAACCGGCATGGCATCAGTAAAACGCCGTTCAAGGAAGAAATGGTGTCCGGTCTGGGCACTATTTATCCCATGCCCGGCGGCCTGAAAGAAAATGTCCGCTGGTTCTGCGGCGAGCAGGTTTTTGTACAGCAGATTGAGGGCGAGAAAAAGGTTTATGAAATGCTGCACAAGTATGCCAAGCGTGTAACCGGCGGCCGGACAGTGCCGTTTCTGGTCGATGTGCTCAACTGTGAAAATGGCTGCATCGACGGCCCGGCAATCGAAGAATCCAAGCGTGGAGACGATGCCATGCTGTATGCGATCAGTCAGCAAAAAGCCGAGCATCAGGCCAAAGGCAAAGGGCTTTGGAACGGTAAAAAAAGCTGTAGCGCGCGTTTGCGTATGCTCAACCGTGCGTTTTCCAAGCTCAAGCTCGAGGATTTTCTGCGGCAGTACACCGACCGCTCACAGGAAAACCAGTTCCTTGTCCCGCAGGAGGAGCAGGTGCAGCAGATTTTCCGCAGCATGGAAAAGCACACAGCGGAGGAGCAGTCTATCAACTGCGGCGCCTGCGGCTACTTGACCTGCCGGGAAATGGCGCAGGCGATTTTCAACCACTGCAACATTCCGCAGGGCTGCATCCATTACATCAAGCATGTGGTCGAGGCTGACAAGCAACAAATGGAGCGCATTTCGGAGGAAATCCGCGAAAAGAACCGCCAAATCCGTGAGATGGTGCAGGATGCCAACGGACAGTTCGATATGCTGACCGGTTCAATCGCCAGTATGGCCGAGCAGAATGCCAATACAGCGGATGAAAGCGTGGGTATCAATGAATCCATGCAAGAGGTGGTCGAATGCACCACAAAAATGAGCGAAGTTGTCGAACAAATCAACGGCCTGCTGCATGCGCTGGAGCAAAACAACAATGGCATCGAGCGGGTCGCCAGCAACACCCATCTGCTTGCGCTCAATGCCTCGGTCGAAGCGGCGCGCGCGGGCGCGGCCGGCAAGGGATTCGCCGTCGTGGCCCATGAGGTGCGTTCGCTCAGCCAGTCCACGCAGGAGACGGCGCGCGAGAGCAATCGGAACAAGGCTCAAATCAGCACGGTACTTAAACTGATTACAGAAGATGTGGAGCAGCTGCGCAAGATCGCGCTCGACGTCAACGAGCGTTTGAGGAATCTGGCAGCAAGCAACGAAGAAATTGCTGCGGCGGCGCAGCAAATCAATCAGGCCACCAATCAACTGCATACGTATTTCCAGAATCTCAGTCAGATGGAATGAAGCGTGGATGGGATGCGAAGCGAAGAATGGCGGTTTACCATCGCTTTTGATGCTCTGACACAGATGAAACAGCCCCGGTTTGTGCTGTCCGCACAAACCGGGGCCTGTTTTGTATTTTTATGCCACGTCGCATGGGAAAGGCGCCAACCGTTCCGGAGCGTATCTGTATCAATCGTTACGCTTGGGAAATGCAGAAATGCTTTCGGAATTCCTCGGCCGGGACCGGCTTGCTGTAATAGTAGCCCTGACCATAATCACAGTGCATGGAGCGTATCATATCTTCGCTCTCCTTGGTTTCTACCCCTTCTGCAACCGTCCGCATGCCCAGCTTTTTGGCCAGTGCCAGAATAGAAGCGAGCACCTCGCTTTGCGCGCCGTTGCGCTCTTTGATTACATCGGATAAAAACATCCGGTCCAATTTCAGTTCATCAATTTTCAATTTCCCCAGTGTGTTCAAGGAGGAGTAGCCGCTGCCGAAATCGTCCATGGACACACGGAACCCTGCGTCATTCAGATGTTTGATGGTACTGTTCAATGCCTCAATGTTTTCAAAGGCCAGACCTTCCAGAATCTCTAAAATAATATACCGCGGTGATATATTGTATTTTCTGGTAATGGCCAGCAGACTTTCTACATAATCTTCCTTGACAAACAGCGATTTGGTCTGGTTGACGGAAATGACAACAGGGGATATCCCGGCATCAATCCATGCGCGCAATGTTTTGCAGACCCGCTCCACCATGTATAAATCCAACTGCACGCAGAAGCCGTTTTCCTCAAAAAGCGGAATAAACTGATCTGGATAAATCATGCCGTGTCCCGTGGGCTGCCAGCGAACGAGCGCTTCCGCTCCGTCGATATGCCCCGTTTGGAGATTCATCTTCGGCTGCAAATAGAGCTGATATTCCTCCTGATTGAGTGCGGACTGCATATGTGTTTCAATATAATAGCGCAGCTGCTCGTCCCGGTATAGGGATTCATCAAAAATATACACCTGATGGTTATTGACTTGCTTTGCATGGGCCAAAGCGACCATCATATAACTGATATTGGGGGAAACACGGTATGGCGATGGAGAATCCGCCATAAACACGGCCCCGGAATAAAGAGACAGGGGATGACCGTCCAGTGCGACCGTAACCGTTGTGATGATTTTGGAAAACATATCGTCCGTGCGTGAAATAAGGTGCTCCGCATTTTGCTCTTTCAGCGCGAAATAAAACAGGTCGGCGGAGGGCCTGCAAAAAACTCATCTTCGTGGATGCCGGATTCCAGCACGGACGTGATATCGCACAGCATATCGTCCGCCCGCTTGATGCCATAGGTATCGTTGATATACTTGAAGCCGCGGATGTTAAATGCGACCAATGCAATTTTTTCGTGTTCCTGACAGCATTCCTCCAATAATTTGCGAAAATACGTTTCGTTGTACGCCCCTGTAATCCGATCATACATGCTCAAATGGATGAGACGGTTTTCTGTAAGCAGTGCGTTGTACGCGATATGCTTGCTTCGCAAATACATCAGCAGTGCCCCCACCAGCACAATGAGCACAAGGGAAAAAATCAAAATGAGCGGGCGGTGAACCGTCAGCCATTCCCAGAGCGTATAGTCGATGCTGTCACCGGAATAGTGATATAACATCTCCTGTTTGGCTTCATTGCTGATAGAGCTTGCGTATTGGTTGAGAATCGTTACAAATGCTTGCGGGACACTGCTTGTTACGCCGATGGAATAAGAAAAATCCCTGATATTCGTCCAGTCTACGATGATGTCATCGTAGACAACCTCTTTGCGGAGATAGTAGGACAGCGCGTAATAATCCGCCCGCATGGCATAATCTTCATTGGTTTGAATATCGTTCAGCGCCGCCTCGGTGTCGATGCGAAAGTCCAGATCGGTGGTATGCTCATGGGGCGCAGGATTGGTGCAGGCTGTTACGCTGAAGCTGTTGAAAAATGGAACGGTGAATCGAATGCCGCCGAGAGGGGCCAGCACGGAATTGGTCGCAACGCACCCTATCAAATCAACTTTGTCCTGCTGCACAAGTTGCAGGACTTCTTCGCGGGAGTGTGCAATGACCGGTTCGTATTGCAGGCCGGTAATGTCAGCGAAGCGTTTCAGATATTCCACGGCAAACCCGGTCAATTCCCCGTCCTTCATATATTGATATGGGGCGTCGCCGGTAAAAAACAGTACCTTTAAGGTGCCAAGCGAACGAATATACTCCCGATGCTCCTCGGAGAGCTGGAACGAATCGGTATGTCTGAAATGAAGATTGTATAACTCGGTTTGCAGGTTGGGTTGGGTGCTGTTCAATCCCCGCATCGCGGTATTGAGCTCCTGCAGCAAATCGGTATCGCCGGGAGCCAGCGCAAAATAATATGGCGCGGGTGAAAACCGCCCTACGATACGGAAATCATCGGTTAAAGAAATATCCGACTGAATCATGGCGTCAGCCTGTCCGCTCCGAACGGCTTGAAGCATGTCCGCATAGCTGTCATATTGCTCTATTTCATAGGTGAAATCGTTTACTGCCGCATAATAGGCAAACTGCGATAGTTGCTCCTGATTGCCGGAAAACGCGGCAACACGGATGCCGTCCCAGCCGGAAAAATCTTCTTCAATCCAATTCGGGCTATCTTTCAAGACTGCCAGCACGGTATATCTCGTGCCGTAGCTGTAATTGGGATACAGGAATACATCTTCCAACTCGGCATTGCGATTCATCGTGCCGAGCATATCAATCTCGCCGTTTTGCAGCATGGTTGTCAGTGTTTCGAGCTGGGTGCTCAAATCTCCGTCCACCTGCACAAATTCAATATCCCAGTTGGTGAAGGACACGAGCTGATGCAGATAATCGACCAGATACCCGGCATAATCTCCGCGCTCATTGATATAGGAGGTGCCGGGCTGAATGGGGAACCCCACTTTCACCACATCACCTGTTTGTTCCGCAGCATTGGCTTTCCAGTCACCGCACGCAATTAGTACAATAAGGAATAGGAAAAACGCCTTTCTGATATATTTCATTTTCATGCCCGCCCATCTTTCGTTCCTCTGTCCGCAATGATTGCCAGTTTCCGATAGATAGTGCCAATGCTATTTTTGAAAGAAGCTGCATAAATGATTGCCGGAGAAAACATGCAATTGATTTCTCTATATTTATCATATTACTCTCTTTCCGGCAAAAAGCAAGCAGGATTGGAATTTTTAAGCAATCATTTTTGCTTTGGAAGATATAGCGCCCAAGGGTTCGCTTTTGTTTTTCGGATGCCCCTGTTCGCAGAGGGGATTATTGCACGCATGGAGAGGGATGGAAAAACTGTAAAATTACAGTTTGTTCACAAAAGGAGTAGAGAAAACACCAGCAGATAATCAAGCCGCACAAAGTTTTTTTGTTTTTTGGTCAAATTTTTTGTGTTTTGGACTTGCTTATTTGGTGTAAGAAACAGTATAATCTATTTTGTAAGGCTGCGCCAAGGCACGGCCTTACAATTTCCTTTATGAAGATGGAGCCGCGCCCCCTCGGCGCAGGTTCTTCTTGCGCAAAAAAATAGAGAGGTGAAAAACATGGTGTATTCGTTCCGTGGCGGCATTCACCCCGGCACTCATGCAGATCCGGGTTACAAGGCCGCGACAAACACCAAGCCGATTGAGAAGCTGGCATTGCCCGATCAGGTCATTCTGCCGGTTTCCATGCACATCGGCGCCCCGGCCAAGCCGATTGTTTCGGTCGGTGATACCGTGGATCTGGGACAGCCCATCGCGGAAGCCGGCGGCTTTGTCAGCGCTCCTGTCCATGCAACCGTGTCCGGTAAGGTGAAGGCAGTGGAGCCGCGTCTGCATCCCAACGGCAGCAAAGTGCTGTCCATTGTGATTGAAAACGACGGCGAGGACCGCCTGCACGAGTCTGTGCATCCGTATGATTTTGCTTCCATGTCCAATGAGGAGCGCATCGAGTGCATCCGCTCGGCCGGTATCGTCGGCCACGGCGGCGCAACCTTCCCGACCCACGTCAAGATCCAGTCCGGTATCGGCAAGTGCGACACGGTCATCATCAACGCGGCGGAATGCGAGCCGTACATAACGAGCGACCATCGCCTGTTGCTGGAGCGCCCGGAAGAAGTGATCGGCGGTCTGAAGATGCTGGCCGACATCATGGGGGTACAGAACGCCATCATCGCGGTGGAGGAAAACAAGTCCGACGCCTTCCCGGGCATCGAAAAGCTGATTGCGGACGACCCGCGCCTCAAGCTCTATCCTCTCAAGTGTAAGTACCCGCAGGGCGCGGAAAAGCAGCTCATCAACGCCTGCACCGGCCGTGAGGTCCCCTCCGGCAAACTGCCGGCGGACGCAGGCTGCGCCGTGTTCAATGTGGACACCGCCGGCGCGGTTTACCGCCGCTTTACCACCGGTATGCCGGTCATCCGCCGTATCGTGACGGTATCCGGCTCCGCCATTGCCGAGCCGAAAAACCTCGAAGTGCGCATCGGTACGCAGGTCGAAAAGCTGATCGACGCTTGCGGCGGCTTCAAGGAAGCCCCCAACAAGCTGCTGATGGGCGGCCCGATGATGGGCGTTGCGCAGTTCTCGCTCGAAATCCCGATTTTCAAGGGCACCAATGCGTTCCTTGCCTTCTGCGGCGACGAGGATAAGCGCGTGGCCGACCCGCAGTGCATCCGCTGCGGCAAGTGCATCAATGCTTGCCCGATGCACCTGCTGCCGAACTACATGAACCTGTACGGCAAGAAGGACGATCTGGACAACGCGCTGGAGTGCGGCGTCATGGACTGCATCGAATGCGGCTCGTGCGCCTATGTCTGCCCGGCCCGCATCCCGCTGGTCGCGCAGTTCCGCCTGACCAAGGGCAAGATTCAGGCCAAGCGTGCGGCGGAAAAGGCCAAGGCGGATGCCGAAAAGGCTAAGGCTGAGGCCGAGAAGAAGTAAGGAGGGGAAACGAAAATGTATGATCTGAGTAAAGTCGTCGTCACCTCCTCACCCCATATCAAGGCGGATGACGATACCCGCAGCCTGATGCTGGATGTGCTGGTGGCACTGCTTCCCGCGCTGTGTGTTGCGGTATACACCTTTGGTCCGCGTGCGCTCGTGCTGACTGTGATTTCCATGGTTGCCTGCGCCGTGTTTGAGACCATCTATAACAAAATCGTAGGCCATGCGAACACCATCAGCGATTTGTCCTGCTTTGTGACCGGCGTGCTGATTGCGTTCAACGTACCGGTTTCGGCTCCGTGGTGGATGCTGGTCTTCGGCGCGCTGTTCGGCATCATTATCGTTAAGATGCTGTTTGGCGGTTTGGGCAAGAACTTTATGAACCCGGCGCTCGGCGCGCGTGCGTTTATGATGGCGTCCTGGGCGGGCCTGATGACCACATGGACCCAGCCGCATGCGTCCCTGCCGATCATCGGCACGGTCACCGTGACCGACGCAATCTCCACGGCAACGCCGCTGGCGTCCCTGAAGAACGGCGTGCTGCCTGAGGGCGTAAGCCTTTTGGATATGTTCCTCGGCCAGACCGGCGGCGTTATCGGTGAGACCTCCGCACTGGCGCTGCTCGCGGGCGGTGCTTACCTGCTGTGGCGCAAGGTTATCACCATCAATATCCCCGCAGCGTACATCCTGACGGTTGCCGTCATTACCTTCCTGTTCCCGATGGGCGACGTATCCCGCGTACAGTGGATGCTCTCCCAGGTGCTTTCGGGCGGCCTGATGCTCGGCGCAATCTTCATGGCGACCGACTATGTCACCAGCCCGGTTACCCCCAAGGGACAGATCATCTTCGGCATCGGCTGCGGTCTGCTGACCGTGTTCATCCGCTATTTCGGCGGCCTGCCGGAAGGTGTTTCGTATTCCATCCTGATTATGAACACGCTGGTTTGGGCGATTGACAAGGCCACCCATCCCCGCAAGTTCGGCTACGCGCTGGATAAGAAGAAGGAGGCACAGTAAGTTATGGATAGCAGCAAAAAGGGCGGCGGCATTCTGATGCTGGTCGTCGTACTGGGCCTGATCACCTTTGTGTGCGCGCTGCTTTTGGGCGTTGTCAACGGTGTGACAAAGGACAAGATCGAACAGAACGGCATTGAGACCCGCAACGAGGCAATGAGCGAAATCATTCCGGATGCGGAATTCGCCGATGTAGAGATTCCGGCGGAGTTTGCCTCCCCGGAGGATAAGAACCAGCCGGTCGTTTCGGGCGTCTATAAGGCGACGCTGGACGGCGCGGACGCAGGCTACTGCGTGGAAGTCAACCCCAAGGGCTTTGGCGGCGCGCTCAAGATGATCGTCGGCATCAATGCGGACGGCACGGTTGCCGGCATCAAGGTGACCGAAGCATCCGAGACCCCGGGCCTCGGCGCTAAGGCGCAGAGCGATAAGAACTGGATCGCACAGTTTGCCGGCCAGCCGGCGGACGGCAGTCTGGCCGTTTCCAAGGACGGCGGCACGATAAACGCCATCACCGGCGCGACCATCACATCCCGTGCGGTCACCCTCGGTGTCAACACTGCGGCAAACTGTGTCGCAAGTCTGGGTTAAAGGAGGAAGAGCCAAATGAAATTTTCTGAACAGCTGAAAGCGGGCGTCATCCTCGACAACCCGATTTTCATGCAGACCATCGGTCTGTGCCCGACGCTGGCTACCTCCACGTCCCTTTCCAATGCCATCGGCATGGGCGTGGCAGCGACAATAGTTCTGATTGCTTCCAACGTCGTTATTTCCGCACTGCGTAAGTTTATTCCGGATAAGGTGCGTATTGCATGCTTCATCACCATCATCGCAACCTTCGTTACCTTGATCGACCTGTCTTTGCAGGCATTCGTGCCCAGCCTTGCGGCTTCGCTCGGTCTGTTCCTGCCGCTGATCGTTGTTAACTGCATCATCCTCGGCCGCGCTGAGGCGTTTGCATCCAAGAACAAGGTGCTGCCCTCCGCGCTGGACGGCGTTTGCATGGGTCTGGGCTTCACCTTCGCGCTGGTGCTCATGGGCTTCTTCCGTGAGCTGCTGGGCGCAGGCACGGTTCTGTCCGGCCTGTCCACCCTGCTGCCGTTCCTCGCGGGCGTTATCCCGGCGGAAGGCTTCGCCATCCCCGGCCTGAGCGCAAATCCGGCGGTTATGATGATTCTGCCGGCCGGCGGCTTCCTGATGATGGGCTTCATCTTTGCAGCAATTCAGAAGATCATGGCCGGAAAGGAGGACAAGTAAATGTTTAACTTTCCTGATGCAATGAGCTTGACCGAAGTGCTGTCGCTTGCGGTGGCATCCATTCTGGTCAACAACTACATCCTTGTTCAGTTCCTCGGCTGCTGCTCGTTCTTCGGTGTTTCCAAGAAAACCGATACGGCTATCGGCATGGGCATGGCGGTTGTATTCGTTATGGCGCTGGCCAGTGCGGTGTCCTGGGCGGTCTGGTATTTCATTCTCGAACCGCTCGGCTTGGATTACATGCAGACCATCGCGTTTATCCTGGTTATCGCAACGCTCGTACAGTTCGTTGAGATGTTCATGAAAAAGTCGATGCCGGCCCTGTATTCCGCGCTCGGTATCTTCCTGCCCCTGATTACCACCAACTGCGCGGTTCTCGGTGCAGCCATTTCGAACATCGACAACGGCTATTCGTTCATCGGCTCGATGGTGTACGGCGTGGGCGCCGGTCTGGGCTACACGCTGGCGATTGTTCTGTTCGCTTCCATCCGTGAGCGTCTGGACGCAACGGCCAAGTGCCCCAAGTGCTTTGAAGGCTTCCCGATTGCGCTGGTTTCCGCGGCGCTGCTCGCGATGTCCTTCATGGGCTTCTCCGGCCTGTCGATCTGGTAAGCAAGGGGGAAAGATAAGAAATGGATATCAATAATATCATTGCAGCGGTTGCCGTCCTGTTTATCATGGGCATTGTGTTCGCAATCCTGCTCGGCATCGCGGCCAAGGTGTTCGCGGTCGAGGTGGATGAGCGCGTACCGCTGGTTCGTGAGTGCCTGCCGGGTGCAAACTGCGGCGGCTGCGGCTTCCCGGGCTGCGACGGTCTGGCGGCTGCGATTGTAGAAGGCAAGGCGCCGGTCAACGGCTGCCCGGTCGGCGGCGCTGCGGCGGCTGCCAAGATTGCCGAGGTTATGGGCGTTGCTGTCGAGGCGGGCGAGCGCAAGGTCGCGCACGTTTACTGCAACGGCGGCTGCAACGCGGTTGACAAGGCCAAGTACGAAGGCTTGCAGGACTGCGCCGCGGCGCTGCGCGTTGCGAGCGGCCCGAAGGCCTGCGCTTACGGCTGCATGGGTCTCGGCTCCTGCGTAAAGGCCTGTGCGTTTGACGCCATCCACATTGTGGACGGCGTGGCCAAGGTCGATACCGACAAGTGTGTGGCTTGCGGCAAGTGCGTCGCAGCCTGCCCGAAGAAGCTCATCAACCTCGTTCCCGAGTCCAAGAAGGTGCACGTCAACTGTGTTAACAAGGATAAAGGCCCCGAGGTCATGAAGGTTTGCTCCAACGGCTGTATCGGCTGCAAGATGTGCGAAAAGACCTGTAAATTCGACGCCATCCATGTGATTGACGGCGTAGCCAAGATTGACTACGACAAGTGCAAGAACTGCAAGATGTGCGCCAAGGCTTGCCCGAAGGGCTGCATCGAGCCGGTGCCGACCGAGGAGGAAAAGGCCAAGTTCAAGGAGATGCAGGCAAAGCAGGCGGCTGCTGCGAAGGCTAAGGCAGAGACTGCCAAGGCTGCGGAAGCGCCCGCTGCGGAAAAGGCATCCGAGGACAAGTAATGGATTATCTGCATCCGATTTTGGATGACGCTGCTATCGCCCGCATGTCGAGCCTCGCGCTCGCCCATGTGGGCGATGCCGTTTATGAGGTGCTGGTGCGTGCGTTTTTGGCCTGCGGCGGCATGCAGACTGCGAAAAACCTGCATCGCCGTACCACGCAACTGGTCTGCGCGCCTGCGCAGGCGGAAGCGGTGCAGCGCATCCTGCCAATGCTCGATGAAGCCGAGCACGAGGTTTATCGTCATGGCCGCAATGCCAAGCCCAAGAGCGTGCCCAAGTCAGCCTCAACCGCGGAGTATTCGCAGGCGACCGCGCTGGAAGCGCTGTTCGGCTGGCTGTACCTCAAGGGGCGGTATGCGCGCATCAATGAGCTGTTCGGCGTGATTGCTGAAGGGTTCACAGAATAACAAAGAACCGCCCGCGGGCGGTTCTTTGTTATTCTTCCGCACTGTAAGGCGCGCATGCAATAGAAAAAGCCTGCGGATGCAGGCTTTTTCATCAAACAAATCACTTTGTTTCACGAACTTCATATAAGCTATTAAATGCCCGCAAAGTGCAATGCTATCCATGGTTTATAAAACTTTTCACAGAAGATACTTTACATTTCTTCGCCCTGCATTTTATAACTTCGCCGCGAAAAGTAGCACAAGTCGTGGTACACAGTACATCAGTAGCAGTCAGGCGATCAAATTTACCATTTCAGCCTTTACGTTGTCAATCGACGCATGGGCGTACAGGTTGAGCGTAATATTGATATCCGAATGCCCCATGATATACTGTAAACTTTTCGGGTTCATATTTTTATTTGCGAGCCGGGTGCAGAACGTATGCCGCAACACATGTGGCGTAATATTGGGTAGTTTGTCATCATGCCCTTTGTTGTATTTCTGCACAATACGGCGCAACACTTCCTGATAGTGGTGCGCAGGATATGTTCACCGAATTCATTGACAAACAGGAACCCGCTGTACCCATCCACCATGAACGGTTCCGGTTCACCGCGCCTTGCTATCACACGTTCAAACGCCTTGCGGGCCTCTTCGCTCATCGGCACTTTGCGGATACTGCTTTTGCTTTTCGGTGTGTCAATATAATATCCGCCGTCCCGCCCCTTTTCCCAAAGGAGCTGGTGGTCGATGTTCACAACACCATCCTCAAAGTCAATATCGTTTACCGTCAGCCCGCAGAACTCGGAAATACGCAGCCCGGTTTTTAACAGGATCATGATTTCATCATAGTACCGCCTATACGGCTTGTCTTGCTTGATAAAACCGGTCAGCGCCTGTTCCTGTTCTTCGGTCAATGCCGTCCGTACGTTTACTTCGTTCTTCATTACAGTGTTTAGTGCAAAGTCGAACGGGTTCTTCCGCAGCCATCCGTCCGATACCGCCATTTGGAACGCGGCTTTCAGCGAACGCCGGGTATTGTTGATGACACGGTAAGTGTATCCGTTATCCTGCATCCGCAGCGCCCATTCCTGTGCGTCGGACGGCTTTACACTGCCAATCGCCTTTGCGCCGATCATGTCTTGCGCAATCAACTTTGCAGTGTACCTTCTGCCTGCCTCTGTGCTCCGTTTGACATTGCCGCGTAGGGTGGTATACCTCGCGTACAATTCACTTACCGATAGCCTGCTGTCCGATGTGCTGATACCGTCTGCAAGGTCTTTGTGTATCCCCTGCTCTTTGTCGCGCAGGGCAATGCAATCCCGTTTGTCGGCAGGCACTTTGTCCGTTGCAACCAGCTTCCATGAATACACGGATTGGGGTTCCCCGTTTGCGTCCACATATTTGTAAAGGTATCTTCCGTCTTTTCTCTGGCTCTCCCCAGTCCTCAAAATGCGGCCTTTCGAATCGCGCCGTTTTTCCGACATGGTATCCGCTCCTTTCCGTCTGTTAGGGAAAGAGCCTTGATACGACATATTGATTATACCATAGGGATAGTAAAAACGCAGCCCTTCTTCTTGTATTTGATGTAGCATATCCAATAGCGTATCAAGGCCATCCCTGTCAGATGACATCCAATTTGTCTATCATCTGTTCAAACATCTTGCGCTTAATTTGGATGCGGTTACCGTTCATAATCAACCACGGCGCATCCGGGTTTTCCTCAGCCAGCCGCCGCAGCTTGTTTTCCCCGATGCTGAAATAGCAGGCTGCTTCTTTGATTGTCAGTGTGTACTGTTCATAGACCGGGATAAAGATTTCTGCCATGCAATACCTCCTACGATGTTGTTTTCCCATTTTCAAAATAAAAACAGCGGTACAGGTGCAGACATTTTTCAAACGTCCGCAGCTATACCGCCCCTTTGGCCTGTTTCACCATTCCGATATTCCTTCTTTCCAAGGTTCATGATTTGGGTGAAGATCGCTGCTGCGTTTCCATTTGCGCAAGTATTTCCTGCATGATTTGTTCATGCCGTTTCGTCAATACGGCGTTGCCGATCATTTCTTCAACAACGTGTGTCCCTTGTATCCGGTCGAGTTCCATCAGCATCTTGACGGTTGGTGCAGCCTGCTTGGCTAGCCAGTCCAGTATACGCAACCAGTCAAACGGTTGCATCCCCTTTGTCAGCTTCAGCCTGCCCCGATGCGTCCCGATAAAGTGCGTCCAATCCCGATCCGTTGGCCAGCGTGTACGTGGCTTGGTTCCATCCTTGTCCACAAAGCGCACATAGTGGTTGATAATAGAAAATGCCGTCTGAATCAGGTTGCCGCCAGCAATAAAATCCTTTGCCGCGAGATATGCCCTTTCGTTTTTCAGTCGTATCTCAAAGCGGTTCTTGGCTTCTGCCTCGTTGGGCGGGATACCGTGTCGGACAAACTGCTCATAGTCTTTTTCGTAGATGCAAAAATACGCTTCGGACCGCATAGAGCCGATATAAAGCGTATGCCCTGACCGGCATTTCCGTGCGGAGGGTTCAATCCCCTCTTGCGAAAGAAGCTCGACGGGCTCCGAAAACAGAGGATCGTCCCCAAAGCCTGTGCCCTGCATCAATTCGAGGCATGCTTCCCATCGCTCTTGTTCCAGCCGTTGTTCCTCAAGATAGGCATCCCTACCCGATTGATACACCTCATAGCTACGGAACCGTGTAACGCATTCGCCGCGGTCACATTTTTCTGCCAGCCTTGGGATATCCAGAAAGTCCGCCCTGTCGTCTATGGCGATATCCAACCGCTTGAATACGCCCTTTGCATCAAGGCAATGCTGGAAGAATGCATTCCAGCTGCGGCCCTGTCCGTTCAGATAGGCGCTGAATTGGGCACAGCCTTTGCCTTTGAGTTCCACCAGTGTGCCGCGTCCCTCATACGGCGATACCATAACAGCTATGTCCCCAATATAGAACGTGGTAGTATATCCATAGAAGCCGCGCGGTTGCTGTCCCAGATGCCGCATCCTGAGCCACAGGACGTTTTCGACCACATTCTGGACATCCAGCGTAGGAAAGCGGATGCGTACATAGTCGATTTTCACTTTAATAGCGTCCGGCTGCAGCTTCTCCAATGCAGCAGCGAGCCGCGCCTTATATCGTTCGGGCAATTCCTGACTTCTGTTGAGCAGGCGGTTGAGGTAGCCGCGGGAAAACCCTGCCATATCTGCAAGCTGTCCCTGTGTCACCCCCAGAGCCGCCTGCTGTGCTTTGAAATCTTCCATCCAAGTTTGTCCCATGCAATCCCTCCCATCAGTAATTTGTTTTTCGAATGTGCAACTTGATATCTGTCCCCAAATATTACAGCCCTTGCAAAATACCACAAACCCAGACACTGTCAGGATTTTTGCCTTGTTATAAGGGCTTGATTATTGGTTTTCATGCCCCCCTGTTAGATACAGGGGGCTCGGGTTTGGGGGCGGGCCGCGCTTCCGCCGCCCCCGCCCCGGCGGTGCAGGCCTGCGCCTGCGGCTTCCGCGCTGCACGCCGCCGCGCAGCCTGACCGCTGGCCTTCCGGTCTTGTTTACCAAGCGATATCCCTATTCCCTATTTATATTATAATATCTCAAAATAGGAATATCAATATCAATGGGCGTTGACTTTGTAAACATTTTGTTATATAATATCGGCAAGGAGGAATGCCCTATGAACAGGATTAAGGAACTCCGACAAAAAAAGGGCGATTCGGTGAAAAAAGTCGCGGATGAAGTAGGCCTTTCACAGAGCATGCTGTCCAGCTATGAGAACGGCACCCGCTCCCCGCGCGACGAGGGGACATGGGATAAGCTTGCAAACTACTTTGGCGTATCCATCAGTTATCTGATGGGCTTAACGGATAAAATAATTTCCCCGCCAAAAGGGGATGCGCTTTGGCGACCACAGAGTATTATCATAGATGCAAAGCGGGTGCAGAAGGACTATATCAACGGACAGAAGCCGCTGGAAATTGAAATTGCCAGTATAGACGAATACCTACTGCTGGCAAACATTACACAGCTCTACCCGGATGAGATTAAGGAACTGCTGAAAACCGTGCAGAGCTGGATTCGTGAAAAGCATAAGGGGTGGGGGACGGTGATCCAACTGCCCGAGGATGATTCGTTCAGTATTAAAACCAACTAAAATGAAAATCCCACTTGAGGTAGTACACAAGTGGGATTTTTATTTTCCATATTGGAAATGTTTTCTACTGATATAATTCTCTGACTGCCGTAGTAACGGAAAGTGTCAACACATGATCCAGCAGGCGCAGTTCATAAACCGTGTCTTCTGTCCGCCAGTTCCAGTACTGAATATCTGATGCAGGTGAAACTGGCTGCTCTTGCATTGCAACGCCGCTGTCACCCGATATCTGCTTCTGCCACCGCTGAATTACGGCATCAGGCACTCCCGTACCGCTATCGCCATCTGTAATCCCAATAATCAGCGTATCTATTCGGTTATCCCTGCCGCAGTCGGTATAGATCATGACCGGCTCGCCGCAGAGCTGTGTTTCATACACGCGGCCAATGTAGGTAAAACCATCATCCGCAAGGTAATCCTCGTCCTTTCCTATGACTGCAATCACATCCCCCTTTGTACCGCCAACAAATCCTGCGATCGAAGTGATATCAGGCAAGCCGAGCGGCACCACGCTGTCCGACAGTGAACCGGACCGGGGCATCTCCCCGTCCGGTCGGCCCACCTGGCGACGTTGCTCTGCACACAACCAGCTAACAGAAATGCCCCCAGCACCCCGGCGCTGAAAATCAGTAATTTTTTTCGTGTGCACATATTTTGAACAACCCCTTTGCTATCTTACTCTTATCCTACTGTCTGCGACGTAAGCAGTGTAATAAAGCGGCGATCCCACACATAACGTGTCAACTGTTCCGCTGACACATTGAAACAATTAAACCAGTAATCTGCCCGGCCACGGTCGCTTGTCGCATCAAAATATTTCCACGCACCATTCAGGTAAGCAATGTTCCACATATGGTATTCACCACCCATGCTGCCGGATACTGTATAGCACGGAATACCTGCCTTTTCAAACAGAATTTGTAGCGCCTGCGCATAGCCGCTGCAAATCGAAAGATGGTTCTCAAACGCGCCATAAGCAGTTTGGGAATCGTAAGGCATATTTTGCGGTTCACTGTAATACCGGTGGTCATACTTCACATTTTCGGTCAAATAAATATATAGCGTCTCTGCCTTTTCGTATGCCGTCATGGCGCTGTCAGTTTGATTCTGGACGATGGAATTCGCCAATGCCTCGATCTGCTGCAGGCGGGACAGGCTGTCCGTATAGGTAAACTCGTCCAATGGTTTGTATGTGATAGCAGTCCCATCCCGGTTCAGCTGACAAAGCACATAGCTGCCACCCACCTGCTGCAGCGCATTGTTCATGTCATCCACCGTCAGGGCAGGATCCGTGATTCGGATGGGCGTGTCTTCCCCCAAACCGATATGCGCGGTCGCGACTTGGATCAACGCAGGCAAGTCACTGACTGCAATACCAGAAAAACCGGATGGGTATGCGCCGGTACGATAGGGCATGTAGGAAAATGTGCAGCGCAGAATCATGTCCCCTGTCTTTACAATCTGTAGATCGTATGCATATTTGAGCGCTGGCTGCTCAGATAGAATGGCATAATACAGATTACGCACGTCAATTTCCAGATTGTTCGCATCCTGCAGCATCCGGACATCAAAATCAGGCGGCTGCTCGGCGGCCGTCATGGCATCCAGCAGTTGTTCTTTCATCTCGTCCAGACTGGAAACGACGAAGGGCTGGTCAATATCATCGAGCGACGCATTGTCATCTGCACGCTGGAGTATCAGCACTGCTTCTGAAATCAAAATGGACGCCTGTGGTGCAAGCAACCCTCCTGACTTTCCCTGTATCAGACCAGTCCCAACACACCAACGCATAGCATCCCGTGCCCAAGCGGCTACATCACCGTCATCCGCAAATTCGCTTAAAGTATATTCATAGGGTGCAGGTAAGCCTGCACCGCGATACAGAATCGTTGCAAACTCCTGCCGTGTGACCCATCTGTTTGGAGCATACCGTTCGTTTCCGACCCCCCGAACAAGGCCCTGCGCTGCAACCCATGTCACGGCATCCTCATATTGTTCAGGAATATCGGTAAATGGAATTTCATCGGATACTATCGGACTGCCAGCAGCCTGATACAGTATCAAAGCGGTTTGACCACGGGTGATTGCTTGAGTAGGATGGGTTAAAAAGAACTCATCCAAGCCATTCTGCTTCGCCCAGTCTTCCGCCTGAAGCGCCCAGTCTTCCGCCTGAAGCGCCCAGTCTTCCGCCTGAAGCGCCCAGTCTGGCCATAGCGCTGCGTATGCTGTACTAAGCAGGATACTAAAACACGCCACCAGAGATACTATTTTCCTTTTCATATGCCCTCCCCCTATAAAACAAACTGATTGGTTTGTTTTTATTGTACTACAATTAGACCGATCAGTCAATTTTTAATTGTAACACAATAGAAATTTTGCTATACTGTAACCAGAAAGGGGCACAGGGTATGAAGCAGTCGGAGAAAAACAAACGGAGCAGGGATATGATCCTGACATTTGCATTCACAGAATTTGCCGAACACGGCTATGCTGGCAGCGGTATAAACCAGATCTGTGCCAAGGGAAATATCTCCAAGGGACTGCTGTATCACTATTATCCGAATAAAGATGCGCTTTATATTGCCTGCGTTGCGATGCTGTTTCAGGACATGGTTCATTTTATGCGTGAGCAGATCAATTTGGATACACTGACGGTTGAACAATATTTTTCCGTTCGAATGCAGTTCTTCCAGCAACATCCCCAACATCAGCAGTTGTTTCGCGATGTGCTGATCTACCCACAAAGTCATCTGGCCGATGAGATCATGCAATGCAGGCAGGATTTTGACCAGTTCAATAATCAGTCGCTTCGCACAATTCTGCAAAAGGAACATTTAGCTGGTTCCATTTCACTCAATCAGGCAATCACGCAGCTCCGTGCTTTTGTTAATTTTCTCGGGGTATATATTCGCGAGGACTCGGCCGCCGATGCGGAACAGAAGAGCGCAGAACTGCTTCATACCATGTTGTATGGATTGATTGCGCGGTGATTTCAGTGTATTTACAAAAGAAAAAGCCTACCCCGAAACATTTTCTGCTACAGAAACATCTCGGGGCAGGTTTTTTTGTTGCCGCACAAGGCCCAATCAAAATAGTAAATTCGTGGCAAAGCCGCCATTATATTTGCGATTTACACAATAAAAAGTTTTCAATTCAACATATAGCATATGCCAAATACAATTTTCTGCTGTGATTTATTGTAGTGAAAAATTAGATAAGTCTTTTTCATCAAATGCCCAGCTCTGCCGGGCGTTTGATACAAGGGAGAGAAAAAGTTTCGCTTGTCGGAACTTTGTCTCGCTTTGGACGCATCCGCGGTGATACCGCGGTGCGTTCTACTCGTTTGCAGCTGTACGCTGCAAACGAAGTGTTTTATTCGTCCGCTTCGCGGTCGCGCATTTCCTCGCGCTTAATCTTCTGCTCATTCACATACACGCGGTGCTGCAAGCGGCACAGCTCCTGCGCCAGCGGGTCGGGCAGATGGATTTGGTCAAGGTCGTAGGACGGCACGCGCTGGCCGTCGATTTTGACCACGCGGGCTTTGACGCCGACCACGGTCGAGTTGGGCGGCACTTCCTGCAATACGACCGCATTTGCGCCGATGCGGCTGTTGTCGCCGACCGTGAACGGGCCGAGCACCTTTGCACCTGTCGAAATCAGCACATTGTTGCCAATGGTCGGGTGGCGTTTGCCGGTGTCATGGCCCGTGCCGCCGAGGGTCACGCCATGATAGATGGTGCAGTCGTCCCCGATTTCGGCAGTCTCACCAATCACAATGCCCATGCCGTGGTCGATGAACAGACGGTGGCCGATAGTCGCGCCGGGATGGATTTCGATGCCGGTCATATGGCGGGCGAACTGCGAAAGTGCGCGCGCCAGAAAGAAATGCTTGTGTTTGTACAGCCAGTGCGCCTGACGGTGATAGATTAGTGCGTGAAAGCCCTGATAGAGCAGAAAGACTTCAAGCGTGGTGCGCGCAGCCGGGTCGCGGTCGCGAATCGAGCGCGCGTCATCGAGCAAGCCCTTAAAAATCATAAAACAATCATCCTATCGAAATGGTGTGAATTCGTGATACCATTCATTATAGACGCTTTGCGGGGAAAATTCAAACATTACGTTGAATTCTGCGAAAAAAGTGGTATAATGGCTTCGGTGAAGCTGTGGTATATTTTCTTTAAAAACGGTACCAACAGCGGCGCAAAGCTTGACAGTATATGTAGAAATAATGCAGCTGCTGTGGTATAATGGTAATAAGATTTTATTGAATGAGGTAAGGAAACTATGAAAATCACTGTCATGGGATTGGGCTACATCGGCCTGCCGACCGCGATCACCCTTGCGGAAGCCGGATTCGAGGTCTGCGGTTTTGATGTAAACCCCAAAACAATCGAAACGCTGCAGGGCGGTCACATCCACATTGTGGAGCCGGGCTTGCAGGAGGCATTTGAAGTTGCAGTGTCGCATGGACATCTGCATTTCTCCAGCAAGCTGGGCAAGTCGGATGTGTTCTATATTGCTGTGCCCACGCCGTTCTATCAGGACGAGACGGGCAGCCACAAGGCCGATTTGAAGTATGTCGAATCCGCGGGCCGCATGGCGGGCAAGGTGCTCGAAGCGCCCAATCTGGTGATTCTGGAATCCACCGTGCCGCCGCATACCACGGAAATGCTCGTGCGCGTGCTTTCCGAGGAGTCCGGCATCGACATGGACAAGATTCACGTTGCGCACTGCCCGGAGCGCGTCATCCCGGGCAATATGATGTATGAGCTGAAAAACAACGACCGCATCGTTGGCGCGCGCACGCCGGAAGCGGCTGAAATGGCGGCCTCCATCTACGAAAAGGTACTGGAAAAGGGTGTCGTGCACAAGACCGACGACCTGACCGCCGAGATGTGCAAGCTGACCGAGAACACTTTCCGTGACGTGAACATCGCGTATGCAAACGAGCTGTCGGTCATCTGCGACAAGATGGGCATTGACGTATTCGAGCTGATTAAGCTGGCCAACTGCCACCCGCGTGTCAACATCCTGACCCCGGGCGTGGGCGTGGGCGGTCACTGCATCGCGGTCGACCCGTGGTTTATTTATGAGCAGTTCCCGGCGGAGGCAAAGGTCATCCTCGCCGCGCGTGAGCGCAACGAGAACAAGCCGCACTTTGTGGCCGAAAAGGTCGTCTCCAAGATGGCAAAGGTCACCGATACGGTCGGTGTGCTCGGCCTGTCCTACAAGCCGGATGTGGACGACCTGCGTGAGTCCCCCTCGATTGAGCTGTGCCATATTTTGCAGGAGAAGGGCGTCAACGTCATCGCCTGTGAGCCGTTTGCAAAGAACAGCGAGGTAAAGGGCATCCCGAATGTCTCCTTTGAGGAGATTCTCGCCAAGGCGGATTATCTGGTGATTACGCTCGGTCATACTCTCTTTAAAGATAACAAAAAGTTGATTGCCGAGAAGCCGTATTACGACTGCGTTGGCCTGATGGAGTAATCCCGCATCACAACAAAACGGCACAGCGCTTGCTGTGCCGTTTTTTCATGGGGATGCGCGTTGGATTTGCGTCGGTTTGTGACGATTTTGTGTTTTTGCTTGTATCGCCCTCCGAAAGGTGCTATACTGATTAAAGTCTGTTTTGATTACGCAATAAGGAGAGTTAGAATATGAGCAAAATGGTGCAGCGCGCCGTCGCGCTGGTTGTGATGCTGGTTGTCGTTCTGGGCGGTACCATCTGGGGGACGGCAAGCACGACCATCCATTATCAGCCGCTGGACAGCGGCGCGCCGGTCGTGATGACGGTCAACGGCGACGAGGTATGTGCGGATGAGTACGCGGGCTACATGCTGTATAACATGGCGTATTACGCCAATATGTATGCGCAGTTCGGCATGAGCGACGTATGGGATGACGAATATGCCGCCGCAACGCTTGGCGCGTCCATGCCGTCGGCTGCGAAGGATCAATCGGTATACGCGCGCGTGGTATTGCAGAAGTTTAACGAGCTGGGGCTCAAGCTGACCTACGACCAGGAGAAGCAGATGAGCCAGCTGCGACAGGATACGATTGACGACATGGGGTACGATGCATTCCTCAAGCAAATCGGCAGCTTTGGCTTCTCGGATCAGAGCTACAGCAACTTTATGTATATCAGCCAGTGCTATAACGCGCTCAACGATTACTATTTTGGCACAAACGGCACCAATGTGCCGAGCGATGAAGATTTGCGGCAGTATTTTGCCGACAATTACATCGCTGCCAAGCACATCCTGATTTCCACCGTGGATTCCACCACGGGCGAGACCATCCGCATCGATGCGGAAGCCAAGGCCGAGGCGCAAAAGATTCTCGACCGCATCAACGCAGGCGAGGATTATGATACGCTGATGAACGAGTACAGCGAGGACCCCGGCCTGTCCGGCAATCCGGACGGCTACATCTTCACGGAGGGTGAGATGGTGACCGAGTTCTACGACGGCGCCAAGGCGCTGGCCGAGGGCGAGGTATCCGGTCTGGTCAAGTCGGACTACGGCTATCATATCATCAAGCGCGAGCCGCTGGATGTGGACGGCCAGTTTGAGAATTACAAGGGCCTGCTGACCACGGCAGTAGCCGGTACGATGGACGACCTGCTGACCCAGTGGATGCAGGAGGCGGACGTGCAGACGACCGAAACCTATGATGAGATTACCTATCAGAACGTGCGCGAATACCTGCCGGCAGACGTGCAGGAGGTTCTGAATGCACAGGACGCAGCGACGGATGAAACGGCTGCCGAGACCGCAGACGCGGCAGAATAACCGACCTCACAGATATCATACAAAAAAAGGACGCCTTCGGGCGTCCTTTTTGTTGTTATTCCAGCGTCCACGCCAGCGGTGTGCGGCCGAAAAAGCTGTTATGGAACAGCGTGAGCGCCGCCCATGTGGCGCGGTCGGTCTCGCCGGTCTGCGGCAGCTGGAACACGCCTTGCGCGCGGCGCACGCTGTTCTCGGTGTCGGCGTCGTATTCGCCGGTCAGGGGGACGGGAAGCGCGTTCCCAAAGTGCGGCGTGGCTGTGCCCAGCATGAGCTGGAGCACAAAGACCGAGGGGCCTTTGTCGCCACGCGTGAGCTTGGCGTCCGCGCCCGCGGGGAAAAAGTCGACCGCGGCGGGCAGCGCGTCAAGGTCGGTCAGGGCGAGATAGGCGGCGTAGATTGCCGTCCATGTGTCGAAATTCGCCGTACCCGTCACAGGCAGACGGCTTCGGCGCTGGAAGTCGCGCACGGCGGCGGCGGTTTCCGGGCCGAAAAGACCGTCCGGTGCAAGCGGTTGGGCTACGCCTTGATCCTGCTGGATACGGCGCAGGAACCGCTGCAAATCGTAAATGTGCGTTCTGCGCTGGCTGTCGGTATACATCAGGCGGTCGCCTCCTCTCCCACCGGATAGCCCGGGTACTGCCCTTCGCTGGTTTGCGAGGAAACCAGCACGTCGCGCGCAAGCAAGGCCATTTCCTCCCATGTCAGCGGGCCGATTGCGCCGGTGGCGGGCAGGCCGGATATCGACTGGATGACCGAAATCGCGTTGCGTGTCGCGGGGCCGAAGATGCCGTCGACCGAAACGGACGGTACCTCGGGATAGCCGCGCGCGATGATGTTGATAAGCTCCTGCGCCTCGCGCACCGACTCGCCGCGCATGCCCTCGACCAGAAAGATGTCCGGCAGACCGGCAACTTCACCCAGAAAACCCTGCTCGGGCTGCACAGCCAGCACGGATTGATAGGTGGATACCAATGCGTTCCATGTGTTGCGTCCAACGATGCCGTCCACGGTCAGCCCCATCATGCGCTGATAGGCTTCGACGGCCTCGCGCGTGCGCGGGCCAAAAATGCCGTCAATCTGGTTGGGCTGCCAGCGCGGCAGCTGGTCGTAATACTCGCCCACAATGGCAAGGAAATACTGGAGCAGCTGCACGCCCGGTCCGGTCGCACCTTCGCGCAGCGTTTCGGGGAACTGGCGCGAGATTTCGTCAAGCAGCAGGCCTTCGCTGTCCAGCTCGCTCAGGCGCTTGACGTTGTTGTAGATAAACGCGATGCGGTACCACGTCGCACGGCCCACAATGCCGTCCACGCCAAGGTTGAACTGCTGCTGGAAAGCGCGCACCGCGCGCTCGGTGTCCGCGTCGAAGATGCCGTCGACCGGATAGATTTTCGGGATGTTGGGATAGTTGGTCGAAATGCGGTTTAAGCGGTTCTGGATGGTGCGCACTTCCTCGGACACGTCGCCCAGCCGGAAGGTCACGCCCGGCCACGACCCGCCGAGGTTGGGGGCAATGGGGGCATTTCGCACAATGTTGATGTCGTCTCCGTAGTAATATCGCACAATTTCCTCCGCAGTCATACCCTGCTCCGCCAGCGGCACCGTTCCCCATTGGCTCAGGCCGCCGGGACAGGTCACGGTCGTACCGTTGCAGTATTGGGCGAACAGCGGCTCGATGGCGTTGCCGCGGGTCAGGTAGCTGTTGAACATATCGTCGACAATGGTGGAAATATTCTCGAAAATGTCGCGTCCGGGGACAAAGGACTGGTCGAAGCGCGTGGAGTTGGTGATGTCGAAATCATAGCCCTGCGCGCGGTACCATTCGGTGAACACGCGGTTGAGCGCATAGGAGACTTGCGCGTAAATATTGGCGCGGATGGCCTCCTCGGGCCATGTCGGATAGATTTCCGACGAGGCGACGTTTTTGATGTAGTCGGCAAAGGGCACGGTGACATTCTGTGCGGCGGATGAGGGCGTGCCCAGATGCACCGTGATGGTTTCCGGGATGGTCACCGGGGACTGGGGCAAAGCGAATCACTCCTCTGCATTGGGGTTGGATTGGTCGTGGTACAGCACCTGCGGCTCGCCCGTGGCGGTCAGGTCGGTCTGCGCGGAGGACTGGTTTTCCGGCAGCGGCGTGAGCGCCACGGGCAGCACGGCAGGCACGCCGGAAAACATGGTCACATGCAGCGCGGTGACCGGGGTATAGCCCGGGCGCGCGACTTCGACCGTATAGACCACATAGGGCAGGCCGCCGTCCGGCGTCATGGAGTTGGAGCGCGGCGGGGTGAGCAGCGTCATGGGCGGCGTCATGCCGCCCGCGTCCGTGCGCACCGAGTAGAGCAGCTCGCGCGCACCGGTTTCGTCCGCAGCGGTCGATACCGTGACCGAGGCATCGGCCAGCGGCAGCGCGCCGAGCGCGGTCGTGACGACCACGCGCAGTACGGCGGAGTCTTCGGTGGGATTGGGCATGGGCAAAACCTCCTTATTGGGCGGAATGGGGCAGCCGGTCACACCAGCCGCACTTTGTACTGGCGCATCCAGCGGTCGATTTGGATGATATAGGCAAAAATCTGCGGCGTGCGCATGAGCTGGCCGTACCACGGCTCGGCCAGACTTTCCGGCTTTTCCATCAGCGCCTCGACGGCGGCATGGTTGAACAGGCGGGCGGCAATCGAGTCGCTGTCCTCAAAGATGCGGCGGACGTAATCCGCGCACAGACGGGTATAGGCTGGGTGGAAGGTTTTGGGGTAGGGGCTTTTCTTGCGCAGGACGATTTCCTCCGGCAGCTCGTGCGCGAATGCGCGGCGCACAATGCCTTTTTCCCGCCCTTCCAACGCTTTGAAGTCCCACGGCATGTTGTAGGCATATTCTACAATCCGATGGTCGCAAAAGGGCACGCGCACCTCCAGGCCGGAATACATGCTCATGCGGTCCTTGCGGTCGCGCAGCGTTGCAGCAGGATACCGGACGACGAAAATCAGGAAGGTGTAAAAAATCCGTGAAAAAAGGGTATACAGCGCGCGCGAAAAATGTTATGCTTTTAACAAGAACATCTGAGGATGAAACGGACAAGGAAGAGCAAGAGCATGGAACTTTTGAAAGAACGAATCAGGAAAGACGGCGTCATTAAAGAGGGAAATGTGCTGAAGGTGGACAATTTCCTCAATCACCAGATGGATATTGAGCTGTTCAACGAGATTGGCAAGGAATTCAAGCGGCGCTTTGCCGATGTCAAGATTGACAAAATCCTGACCATCGAGGCCTCCGGTATCGGCATTGCGGCGATTGCGGCGCAGTATTTCGGCGTGCCGGTGGTGTTCGCCAAAAAGTCGCAGTCTATCAATCTGGACGGCACCATGCTGTCCGCGCCGATTGAGTCGTTTACCCATAAGCGCAAATACGAGGTCATCGTGGCCAGCCGCTTTTTGCAGCCGGGTGAAAATGTGCTCATCATCGACGATTTCCTCGCCAACGGCTGCGCGGCGATGGGCCTGTGCCAGATTATCGAGGCGGCGCACGCCAAGGTGGCGGGCATCGGCATCGTAATCGAAAAGGGCTTCCAGTGCGGCGGCAAGATGCTGCGCGAAAAGGGCCTGCGCGTCGAGTCGCTGGCCATCGTGGACGGTATGGATGCCCAAACCCAGACTGTGCGCTTCCGGGACGACTGAAACCTCATAAAACCGGCTGATATAAGCCGGTTTTGTCTTTTGCGGCAAAGCGAGTACGGCAGCGGCTTGCGTCAAACAAGACAAGAGAAGCCGCTTTGATGCGCGGTCTGTTGGCTTATTTGTAGAAAATACGGGTTTGGGGCAAAAAAACAGCAAAAGCAGGTGGGAGCATGCGCCGGTTTTTGTTATAATAAAATCGCTTCATTTCACAAAACGGTAAGCAGGGAGGATAAAATGGAAAAAGAAAAACAGAAAAACGGTGCGGCGCCGGAAAAGGCATTTTTCGGCCCGTACGACTTTCACGCCAAGCTGCCGCTGGGGCAGGCGATTCCGTTGGGCCTTCAGCACGTGCTGGCAATGTTTGTGGGTAACTTAACGCCTATCCTCATCATCACGAGCGCATGCGCCGCCATGAGCGACGCGGAGCAGTTCGCGGCGATTCAGGTATCGCTGTTGCAGAACGCGATGCTGATTGCGGGCATTGTAACGCTGGTGCAGTTGTTCGCCATCGGCCCCATTGGCGGCAAGGTGCCGATTATCATGGGCACCAGTTCGGGCTTTATCGGCGTGTTCCAGAGTGTGGCCAACGTCATGGGCGGCGGCATTCTCGCCTATGGCGCGATGATGGGCGCCTCCATCATCGGCGGCCTGTTTGAGGGCGTGCTGGGCTTCTTCCTCAAGCCGCTGCGCCGGTTTTTCCCCGCGGTGGTGACCGGTACGGTGGTGCTGTCCATCGGTCTGTCGCTCATCAGCGTGGGCGTGGCCTCGTTTGGCGGCGGTTCGGGCGCGCAGGATTACGGCTCGGTCGAAAATCTGCTGGTCGCGCTGGCGGTGCTGGTCGTTATTTTGATTTTCAAGCACTTCGCCAAGGGCGTTTTGAGCTATTCGTGCATCCTGCTCGGCATTATTTTCGGCTATGTGCTGTGCGCGGTGCTGCCGTTGTTTGTCTCGCCCACCGGCGTGACCGCCGAGGGCGTGGAGTACACCAAGGCGTGGGTGCTGAACTGGGACAAGGTAGCGCAGGCCAGCTGGTTTGCCGTGCCGGAAATCATGCCGGTGCCGATTGTGTTTGACGTGCGTGCAATCGCACCCGTTATGATTATGTTCATCGTTACTGCGGTCGAGACCGTGGGCGATATTTCGGGCGTCATGGAAGGCGGCATGGGCCGCGAGGCGACCGATAAGGAGCTGTCCGGCGGTATCATCTGCGACGGCCTCGGCTCCTCCTTCGCCGCTATCTTCGGCGTGCTGCCCAACACCTCGTTCAGCCAGAACGTCGGTCTGGTCACGATGACCAAGGTCGTCAACCGCTTTGCGCTTGCGTGCGGCGCGGTGTTCCTCATCCTGTGCGGCCTGTTCCCCAAGCTCGCGGCGTTGGTTTCCATCATGCCGCAGAGCGTGCTCGGCGGCGCGGCGGTCATCATGTTCTCCTCGATTGTCATGAGCGGCATCCAGCTCATCACCCGTGAGCCGCTGACCGCGCGCAGCATGACCATCGTATCGGTCGCGCTCGGCCTGGGCTACGGCCTCGGCGCAAACAGCGCGGTGCTGGCAGGCTTGCCGCAGGCGGTGCAGCTGGTATTCGGCGGTTCGGGTATTGTCCCGGCGGCATTCGTTGCCATCGTGCTGAATGTGCTGCTGCCCAAGGAGAAACCGGCAGAAAACTAAGGTTTTGTGAAACGAAAAAGCTCCTCCGCATCGAAGCGGAGGAGCTTTTTTTTGCTGTCAGCTTACCGCGCCGTAGTGATACACGCCGCGCAGACGCACCAGATAACAGATGGAAACCACGATGCCGAGCAGCTCGGCCGCAGGGACGGCGAGCCACACGCCGACTTCACCCAACAGCATGGGCAGAAGCAGCAGCATGCCGACGAGAAACACCAGCGTGCGGGCAAAGGAGATGATGGCCGAGACGCGGCCATCGGAGAACGCGGTGAACAACGAGGACGCAAAGATGCTCACGCCCATAAACAGGAAGGAGACGGCATAAATCGGGAAGCCTGCAATCGTGATGGCGAATACATGGCTGCCGGCGTCGGTGAACAGCATTAGGCACGGCCGGATGACGAGGAGCGAAAGCACGGTGCAGAACACCGAGCAGAGCAGAATAAAGCCGATGCAGTAGCGGAACAGCCGATGCAGCTGCGGTGCGTCCTGCGCGCCGTATTTGTAGCTGAACACAGGCGCAACGCCCATGGAAAAGCCAAAAAACACCGCCGTGAACACAAACTGGAAATATAAAACGATGGTAATGGACGCGACGCCGTCCTCGCCCCAGTAATGCAGGAAAATCAAGTTGGACAGATAGGTCGTGATGGCGTTTGCGATGTTGGTGACCATTTCGGACGAGCCGTTGGCGCACGCGAACAGCAGCATGCGCCAGTCCGCGCGCGGGCGGACGAAAAACAGTGTGCCGCGCCGGTTCCAGGCGAAAAAAACCAGCCCGGCCACGGCGGGCACCAGATAGCCCAGTCCGGTGGCGACCGCCGCGCCCGCGATGCCCCAGTGCAGGCGCGCGATGAACACATAGTCCAGCACGATATTGGTCAGGCCGCCGCCCACGGTTGCCGCGAGACCCAATCCTGGCCGACCCGCCGTGATAAACAGCGTCTGGAACGCGGTTTGCAGGAAAAACGCGGGCGAAAACAGCAGCAGGATACGCGCGTAGGTGCAGCACAGCTCAAACTGCGCTTCGCTCGCGCCGAGTGCATGGACGATGGGTTTGAGGGTGAATATGCCTGCCAGCAGGAACACCAGACTGATGCAAACCGACACCACCAGCAGGAAAGAAAAGTTGTGCCGCGCATCTGTTTGTGCGCCCTCGCCGAGCTGCCGCGCGATGACCGCGCTGCCGCCCGAGGCGAGCATGATGCCCAGCGCCATTTCCACACAGTTGAGCGGATAGGTCATGTTGACGGCGGAAAGCGCCAGCGTGCCAACATAGCGGGAGATAAACATGCCGTCCACGATGGTATACATGGACAGAAAAACCATCATAATGATATTGGGCAGCGCGAAGCGCATCAGGGAAGGCAGCGTAAACTGCCGCGCCAGCGCGTTATGCTCTTGCATGACCGGGCACCTCCTGTTGAAATTTGGTAAAAATCGGCCGGGGGTAAATTGCCTAAAGTATAGTATGATTTGAGCGCAAAGTCAAGCGGTGCAAAGCATAAACGTGGCTTTCGGGGAAAAATTCGTGGAAAGCGCTTTGGAAAACCTGCTTTCTATGATATAATGACTGCAAAGCAGACCGAAAAATGGACCATGAAGGCAGGACAGCTGCGCGCGGCCCAAAGCCCGAACGGCTGGATACGGGAAAATGAGGACGGAAGGATGGGAAAGGTGCTTTCGATTCATCAATATGTGCGGGCACAGAGCCTGGACGAAGCATATACACTTTGCCAGAAGAAAAATAATGTGGTGCTGGGCGGCATGCTGTGGCTCAAGATGCACCGGCGGCAGGTCGGCACGGCAATCGACCTGTGTGATTTGGGACTGGACAAAATCGGGGAAACCGAAACCGAATACCGCATCGGCGCGATGGTGCCGCTGCGCGCACTGGAATTGCACGAGGGATTGGCCAAACACACACAGGGCGCGATGGAGGAAGCGGTCAAGCACATCGTCGGCGTGCAGTTCCGCAACTGCGCGACGCTCGGCGGCAGCCTGTGGGGCCGGTTCGGCTTTTCCGATGTGCTGACGCTGTTCCTCGCGCTGGATGCGCGGGTCGTGCTGCACCACGCGGGTGAAATGCCGCTCGCGGACTTTGCGGCGCTGCCGCGCACGACGCGCGATATCCTCACCGAGGTCATCGTGCCCAAGACGGCGCGGCGGGTCGTATACCTGTCCCAGCGCAATATTTCAACCGATTTCCCCGTGCTGACTGTGGCGCTTGCCGCGCAGGACGGGGCGTATACCTGCGTTGTGGGCGCGCGTCCCATGCCTGCGGCGGTTTTCGCAGATGACAAGGGCCTGCTCGCGCAGGGTATCACTGAGGACAGCGCGCGCGCTTTTGCGGAGGATATCGCATCCCGCGCGGCGCTTGCCGGCAACATGCGCGGCAGCGCGGACTATCGGCGCGAAATCTGCAAGGTGCTGGTGCGCCGGGCGGCGCTTGCGCTTGGGAAGGAGGGATAAGGCATGGAAATCAAACTGACGCTCAACGGCAAGCCGCTGACTGCGGAAATCGACGCGGACACGCTGCTGATTGACTTTGTGCGCGCGCATGGCTGTTATTCGGTCAAGCGCGGCTGCGAAACCGCAAACTGCGGCCTGTGCACCGTGCTGCTGGACAGTACGCCGGTGCTGTCATGCAGCGTGCTGGCGGCGCGCGCGGCGGGTCACCATGTGCAGACGCTCGAGGGTCTGCAGGAGGAAGCCGAGGATTTTGTCGGCTTTATCGCTGATGAGGGCGCGGAGCAGTGCGGCTTTTGCAACCCCGGCTTTGTGATGAATACGGTGGCGCTCTTGCGCGAGAACCCCGACCCGACCGACGACGAAATCCGCGCCTATCTCGCGGGAAACCTGTGCCGCTGCTCGGGCTATGAGGGCCAGCTGCGCGGCATCCGCGCCTATCTGGACAGCCGAAAGGGGGAGGCATGATGGCGGAGACGAATTTTCGCGTGGTGAACAAGGCTGTGCGCAAAAAGGACGCGATGCAGCTGCTGCTGGGCAAGCCCGCCTATGTGGATGACGTGACCCCGCATGACTGTCTGGTGGTCAAGGTGCTGCGCTCGCCGCACGCGCATGCGCTGATTGAGGAAATCAACACCGACATTGCGCGCAAGGTGCCGGGCATCGAGTGCATTTTCACCTATAAGGACGTGCCGCAGAAGCGGTTTACCATGGCGGGGCAGACCTTCCCGGAGCCGTCGCCTTACGACCGACTGATTCTCGACCAGCGTGTGCGCTTTGTGGGCGACGCGGTGGCAATTGTCGCGGGAGAAACCGAAAAGGCGGTCGACAAGGCATTAAAGCTCATCAAAGTGAAATATCAGGTGCTCGAGCCGGTTTTGGATTTCCGCACGGCGAAGGACAACAAAATACTGGTGCACCCGGAGGACAACTGGCGCGCGCTCTGCCCGGTCGGGGCGGACAACCAGCGCAACCTATGTGCCAGCGAGACCTGCGGCGACGGCGACGTGGACGCGGTGCTGGCTGCGTGCAATGAGGTCGTAGAGCACACCTATCACACCAAGGCGTGCCAGCAGGCGATGATGGAGACCTTCCGCACCTATACCGAGATGGACCACTACGGGCGGCTGCACATCATTTCCTCGACGCAGATTGTGTTCCATGTGCGCCGCATCATTGCAAACGCACTGGACATTCCGAAAAGCAAGATTCACGTGGAAAAACCGCGCATCGGCGGCGGCTTCGGCGCCAAGCAGACTGTTGTGGCCGAGGTATATCCCGCGCTGGTGACATGGAAGACCGGCAAGGCGGCCAAGATGATTTATTCCCGCGAGGAATGCCAGATTGCAGGCTCGCCGCGGCATGAAATGGAAGTCCGCGTGCGCGTCGGCGCGAACAAGGACGGTATCATCCGCGCAATCGACGTTTACACGCTGTCCAACACGGGCGCATTCGGGGAACACGGCCCGACGACGGTCGGCCTGTCCGGCCACAAGTCCATCCCGCTCTATACCGGCAACCTCGAAGCGTTCCGCTTTGCCTATGACGTGGTGTACACCAATGTGCAGGCCGCGGGCGCGTACCGCGGCTACGGCGCGACGCAGGGCATTTTCGCGGTCGAGAGCGCGGTCAGCGAGCTGGCCGACCGATTGGGCATTGACCCGGTCGCCATCCGTGAGCGCAACATGGTGCGCGAAGGGCAAATCATGACCGCGTATTATAATGAGCAGGCAAACGCCTGCGCGCTCGACCGCTGCATGGCGCGCTGCAAGGCGCTGTTCGGCTGGGATGAGAAATATCCGGTGCGCGACATGGGGAACGGCAAGGTGCGTACCGCGGGCGTGGCGATGGCGATGCAAGGCTCGGGTATTTCGGGCGTAGACGTCGGCTCGGCCACCATCAAGCTGAGCGACGAGGGCTTCTACAACCTGTCGATTGGCGCGGCGGATATGGGCACGGGCTGCGACACCATTCTGGCACAGATGGCGGCCGAGTGTCTGGATTGCTCGGTGGATGATATCGCAGTGTTCGGCGCGGATTCGGATGCATCGCCCTATGACTCCGGCTCGTATGCGTCCTCGACGACCTATGTCACCGGCAAGGCGGTCGAAAAGGCGTGCGCACAGCTCAAGGAAAATCTGTGCAAGGTCGCGGCGGGCATGCTGGATTGCGGCACGGACGAGGTCGAATTTGCAGGCCGCACGGTGAGAAAGCTCGACGGCACGGGCGAAGTCTCGCTGTTTGACATCGCCACCAAGTCGATGTGCGGCAACGAGACCGCCGTGCAGGCGACGGCATCGCATTCCTCGCCCGTCTCGCCGCCGCCGTTCATGGTCGGCATGGTCGAAATCGAGCTGGACAAGGAGACCGGACAGGTGGATGTGGTCGATTACGTCGCGGTCGTGGACTGCGGCACGCCGGTCAACCCGGCGCTGGCCCGCGTGCAGACCGAGGGCGGTATCGTGCAGGGCATCGGCATGGCGCTGTTTGAGGACGTGACCTATGAGCCGACCGGCCGCATTGCGGAAAACTCCTTTATGCAGTATAAAATCCCGACGCGGCTGGATATGGGCAAGCTGCGGGTGGAATTTGAGTCCAGCTATGAGCAGAGCGGTCCGTTCGGCGCAAAGTCGATTGGTGAAATCGTCATCAACACGCCCTCGCCCGCGCTGGCGCATGCCATCGCGCACGCGACCGGCGTTTGGCATCGTGAATTGCCAATCACACCGGAAAAGGTGCTCTGGGGCATCAAAAAGGGGCAGGCATGAAGCATATTCTGTTTTTAGCGTCGGGCAACAGCCGGCGCTTCGGGGAAAATAAGCTGCTGCATGAGCTTGCCGGCAAACCGCTTTACCGGCATGGGTTGGACATGCTGGCAGAGCTGACGCGCGAGCGGGAGGACTGCTCGCTGACCGTGGTTTCCCGCTATGCGGCGGTGCGCGCGGGTGCGCAGGCGCTCGGCGTGCGCGCGGTGGACAGTCCGGAGAGCGAAAAGGGATTGTCCTACACCATCCGCGCGGGACTGGACGCGCTCGACTTGCAGGATGGCGATTTTATCGTGTTCGTCGTGGCAGACCAGCCGTATCTGACCGCCGAGACGGTCGCGCGGCTGCTGGATGCAGCCCAACCCGGCGTGCGCATGGCGCGCGTGGTGTTCGGAGAGCGGCGCGGCAATCCCAACCTGTTTTGCGCGGCGATGGCGCCCGCCTTGCGTGCGCTCGAGGGCGACGAAGGCGGCCGCGAGCTGTTACGCGGCGCGGATTGCGTGCTGGTGCAGGCAGACAGCGAACGGGAGCTGTACGACGTGGATGCATGGTCGGATTTGAACCAATAGAACAGACGGGACTGCCGCAGAAGGAGACTTCTGCGGCAGTCTTTTTTTGCGGCAATTGGCGCATCAATCGCCATACGGTGCGCGGAATACCACTTGGATGGTATCCTCATCGACCAGTACCCGTTCAATGGCGGCTTTGGCGAGCTGTTTTTTCTCCGTAATGGTGTAGGACGGCCACTCGGTCAGTACAGCGGAAAAGAACGGCTCAAGGTCGGCAGACTGGTTTTGATACAGCAGCGCATCACGCTGCGCCGTGCAAGTGCGCAACGCATCGTTTTCTGCGTGGATTTGCGCGGAGATAATATGTATCACATCGGTTTCATGGATATGGGCGAGGTTTTGCGTCAGCCGCCGGATGGCTTCTTCATGTTGGGAGATGGCGATTTCCAGTCGGTTGACCTGCGTACTGCGCCGCTGCGGTGCCTGAAGCGGTACCGTGCGGTAGCTTCGCAGAAAGTGGAGCAGCCGGGCTTCCACCGCCCCCTCGATTTGTTCGAGCGTCACCGTTTTGCTGCGGCCGGGACAGACCGCGCTGCCGCGTTTGCGCCCGCCGCAGTTGATGTAGTGCCCGCGCATGCCGCCCGGCTTGTTGACGACTGTGATGGCGTATCCGCACTTTGCGCACTTCATCAGCCCGGAAAGCCAACTGTGCGAACCCGAGCCGCTGCTTTTGAGCGCCCGGTTTGTATCGAGCTTGTGCTGCACATCCATCCAGAGCGCAGCATCGACAAGGCCCTCGTGCGGAGCGAGCGTGATGCAGCAGGCGGATAAATCGGTGAATTTGCGTCCGGTGGGCTGCTGTCCGGACGGTGCGGCCGCGCGCGGCGCGTAGCAATAGCAGCCGCGCCGCTGGTCATAGGCTTCGATGGGGTCATTCATGGTCGCGCCCTTGCCTTGCAGATAGCGGTAGACCGCCGCATCCGCCTGCACAAACGCGGGATTGCGCAGCAGACGGCCGAGCGGGAGGGTCGACCAGCTGCCGCCGCGCGCAGTGCGGTGTCCGTGCGCATTGAGCCACCGTACCAGCGAGCCGAGCGTTTCGCCGTCTTGCGCGTAACGCGCGTAAAGCGTGGACATCAGTGCGGCTTGCTCGGGCTGGGGGACATAGCAGGCGGTGCGCTTGCCGCCGACGAGCGTTTGCCCCTTGGCAAAGCCGAACGGCGGGCGGCCGCCCAGATACATGCCGGTTTTTGCGCGGGCGTAGTAGTTATCGGTGACGCGACGCTGGATGGTTTCGCGCTCGAACTGCGCGAATACCATCATAATCTGTGCCATGACCGTACCCGAGGGGCTGTCGTCGAGCGTGATGCCCTCGGTGACCGACTGGAAGTGCACGCCTTTGGCGGACAGGCGGCTGCACAGGCCGGTAAAGTCGTGCACCGAGCGGCTGATACGGTCGAGCCGGTAGACCAGAATTTTGTCGATGAATCCGTTTTCCGCGTCGGCCAGCAGCTGCTGCAAGGCCGGACGGTCGATGTTCTTGCCCGAAAAGCCCTTATCGGTGTAGACCTTGCAGCCTGCCAGCTCGCGCGCGGTCAGCGCGTCGCGGCAAAGCTGCGCCTGCTGCTCGACCGAAATGCTGTCCGCCCGTTCGACCGATTGGCGGGTGTAGACGGCAACCATCCGGTTTCCCTCCTTTCCTGTGGTATTGGTGCGGTGCGGAACGGCTATTTATCGGGCAGCGGACGCTCAAAGCCCTGACGGATGCGCGCAATCTGCGCTTTGAGCGCGCCGGGAGTCAGCGCAGCGCTGCCTGTGGAAACGGTTGCGGTCGTGGTCATCGGAAAAATGCCTCCCTCATTGTGGAAAATAGAAAAATAAGTCATTGATTACTCTGGCATTTTTGTGCTGATTTGATATAATACAGAGTATAGGCCGATGCAAGACCGGTCTGGTGGCAGAAACAGTGTGGGGGGACGCTTTTACGTCCCATGTGCGTTTGGGAAAGCGGTGCGCTATGAAAGAGCGAGTGAAAAGCGGAAGCCTGCTATTGCTGGCCATCATCGGGATTTTGTTGATTGCATTCTCCCTTTATGGGTTGTTTTCGCAGCTTTGGGCAAAATGGAACGACGGCAGAGAGGAACAAACGATACAGACAGAAGCGGCGCAGGAGGACGCGACGCAGACCGGAGCGCCCGTGCTGACGGACAGCGCCGGTCTGCCGATTTTGACGGAAGAGATGTACCAGCCGGGGGATAATCCGGATATCGACGCGGCAATCCGGGAAGAACTCAACCGGATTCTGGACGAAACCGCCTTTTCCTATCACAATACCGACGGCAGAAACCGGGGTTATGCAGGCGAGCACCGCGCCAGCTTCACCAATCAGACCGATGTGGATTTCGGTACGTTACAGCTGGAGATTTCGCTCTACAAGCTGGACAACCCGCGGCAGTATGGGGATGATGCCACTATCCCGGATGAGCCGCTGGAGGTGCACAGCGCCTATGTCGGGCCGCTGGGCGCGGGGGAGACCGTTCCGCTTTCTTTTACATCGGATACAGATGACTATAACTACTTCCTGTTCGGCTACGGTTATACCTTGGAGGAGTAGGCAAAGGCGGGGAACCGGCTGCGGTATCCTTGTGCAACGCTTCCTTCGAGCAGGGTCGCCATAAACCAGTCCAGATTGAGCACGAACATCTCGCGCATGCGCGCGTCCTTTTTGCTGTCGGTCGGCAGCTTTTCCGCGCGGTGGCAGGTGGCAAGATAGTGCTCACGTACAAATTCCGCGCCGTCCCGCACGATGCCGGGCGCGAGCAGGCCGAGCCGCAAGTCGACCGAGCGCGACCATGGGAAGGTATCCTCGAACAGGATTTCCTCACGGTGGTACCACGGGTAGCCGCCGAACAGCTCGTCGGCGCACTCGCCGGACAGGCATACGGTCGTGCCGCCCTGCTTGACAGCCGCGCAGAACAGCAGCAGCGAGGAGTCTACGTCTGCCATGCCGGGCAGGTCGCGCGCGTCGGTTGCGGGCAGCAGCGCGGCGCACAGGGCGTCCGGCTCAATGACGACGTTGTGATGATGTGTGCCGAGTGCGTCGACCATCATCTGAATAAACTCGTTATCGCTGTTGGGCTGGAAGCTGTTTTTGGTGAAGTATTTGTCGTTGTCGCGGTAATCGACCGACCAGGTGTGCAGCGTTTCGCCGCGCGCGGCGTAGGTTTTGGCGGCCAGCATGGACAGGATGGACGAATCCAGCCCGCCGGACAGGAAGCACGCGAGTGGGACGTCGGACACCAGCTGTCGCTGTGCCGCGTCGCAAATCAACTCGTGCGTGCGCGCAATCGTGGTTTGCAAATCGTCCGGGTGTGCATGTGCTTCCAGCTTCCAATAGGTCCGGTCGGCATATCCCTCGGGCGTGAGCATGGCGTAATGGCCGGGCAGCAGGGAGTCGATTTGTCGGAACACACCGGACGCAGGCGGGCGTGCGGGGCCGAGCAGCAACACGGCGCGCAGACCGTCCTCGTCGACTTCAGGCTCGACCGCCGGGTGACACAGCACCGCGCCGATGGTCGAGCCGAACACGATGCCGCCCTGCAAACGTGCGACAAACAATGGCTTGACGCCCAGCCGGTCGCGGCACAGCACGAGCCGCCGCTCTTTCTTTTGCCAGATGGCGAACGCAAAAATGCCGTTGAGACGCTCGAAAGCGTCCGTATCCCATTCCAGAAAGGCGTGCAGCAGCACCTCGGTGTCCGAATGGCCGCGGAAGGTGTGCCCGCGTGCGAGTAAGTCTTTTCGTATTTCTTCAGTATTATATAACTCTCCGTTATATACCAGCACGGTATTCCCGTCCGGCGCGTGCATGGGCTGCGAACCGCCGTCCGGGTCAATGACGATAAGGCGCCGGTGGACGAGCACCGCGTCCGTGTCCTGATAGTCGCCCGCCGCGTCCGGGCCGCGTGGCGTCAGACTGCGCTGCATGCGCCCTGCCGCTGCGGCATAGCGGCGTGCGTCGTGTTCATAATCGACAAAGCCGCCGATTCCACACATAGACGTTCCTCCTTTATATGATAGCCTTCCTTGCTTATTATGCGGAAGGGGGGCGGAATATGAGAAAAAACCGCTGGGATACTGTGTGGGATATCATATGTGTATATACAAAAAGGAGACAAAAGCCGCGATTCCACACTGGGTAAAAACACGGTGCGGCAATGGAAAAAAGCGGCTGGAAAATCTCGCGCAAAAGTCTGTTAAATCCTTGACATATTCCCGCCAAACGATATAATATAAATAGACATGCTCCAAAGTAGGGTGTTGGCTCAGAACACAGCGCTGCGGCCCATGGGCATCGGGCGCTGTGTTTTTCTGTACACCCGCGAATATTTTTTGGGAGGTATATGGCATGGATTTTAGGCTTACAAAAGAAGAAGCACTGTTCCAGAAGATGTGCCGTGAGTTCGCGCTTAACGAAGTAGAGCCGCTCGCAGCCGAGATCGACGAGCAGGAGCGCTATCCGGAAGAGACTGTCCAGAAGCTGATGAAGTACGGCCTGATGGGCATTCAGTTCCCGAAGGAAGTCGGCGGCTCCGGCGGCAACTACATCTGCTACTCGATTGCAATCGAAGAGATGAGCCGCGTTTGCGCTACCACGGGCGGCATCATGTCCGCGCATGGCACGCTGGGCGCATGGCCGATTTACGCATTCGGCACCGAAGAGCAGAAGGAGAAGTGGCTCCGCCCGCTCATCGAGCCCAAGGAAGGCGCAAAGATCGGCGCATTCGGCCTGACCGAGCCGAACGCGGGCACCGACTCCGCTGCACAGCAGACTGTTGCTGTCAAGCAGCCGGATGGCTCTTACATCATGAACGGCACCAAGGTGTTCATCACCGGCGGTGGCCGCGCGGATACTTACGTTGTTTTCGCCATGACCGATAAGTCCAAGGGCAACAAGGGCATTTCCGCCTTCATCGTTGACAAGGACGACCCGGGCTTCTCCATCGGCAAGATCGAGCACAAGATGGGCATCCGTGGTTCCCAGACCGCTGAGCTGATCTTTGAAGACGTGCATCTGCCGGCTGACCGTCTGCTCGGCAAGGAGAACGGCGGCTTTAAGATTGCTATGATGACGCTGGACGGCGGCCGTATCGGTATCGCTTCTCAGGCACTCGGTATCGCGCAGGGCGCTCTGGACAAGGCGATCCAGTACATGAAGGAGCGCGTTCAGTTCGGCAAGACGCTGGACAAGTTCCAGGGCCTGCAGTGGATGGTAGCCGATATGTATACCCAGATCGACGCTGCCCGTCTGCTGGTTCGCCGCGCTGCGTTCAACCACGACGTTGGTCTGCCGTTCACCAAGGAAGCTGCTATGGCGAAGCTGTACGCTTCCGAAGTTGCAATGGACGTTACCACCAAGTGCGTTCAGATCTACGGCGGCTACGGTTACATCCGTGAGTACCCGATGGAGCGCATGATGCGTGACGCCAAGATCACCGAGATCTACGAGGGCACTTCTCAGGTTCAGAGAATGGTCATCGCCGGTCAGGTTCTGCGCTAAGTAAAGGAGGAAAACTGAACTATGAAGGCTATTGTTTGTGTAAAGCAGGTTCCGGATACCTCCGGTAAGGTTGCAGTCAATCCCGACGGCACTCTGAACCGCGCATCCATGGAAACCATCACCAACCCGGACGACCTCAACGCGGTTGAGGCTGCTCTCAAGCTCAAGGACGAGACCGGCTGCAAGGTCGTTGTCATCACCATGGGCCCGGCGCCGGCAGAAGGCATGCTCCGCGAGCTGCTCGCACGCGGCGCGGACGAGGCGGTTCTGGTTTCCGCTCGTGAGTTCGGCGGTTCCGATACGTTTGCTACCTCCCAGATCCTCGCGGCTGCTGTCAAGAAGGTTGGCCTTGAGGATGACGATATCGTATTCTGCGGCCGTCAGGCTATCGACGGCGACACCGCGCAGGTAGGCTCCCAGATCGCCGAGAAGCTCGGCATCCCGCAGATCTCCTACGCTGCCGACATCAAGAAGGAAGGCAATACCGTCACCGTTAAGCGTATGCTCGAGGACGGCTACATGACCATCCAGTGCAAGACCCCCTGCCTGCTGACCTGCATTAAGGAGCTGAATGTTCCGCGTTACATGTCTCTGGGCGGCATTATGGATTGCTACTCCAAGCCGGTTGAGGTTTATGATTACAATACCCTCAAGGACGATCCGCTGATCGATCCTACCACCATCGGCCTGAAGGGTTCTCCCACCAACATCTTCAAGTCCTTTACGCCCCCGCAGAAGGGCCAGGGCAAGATGCT
>NZ_CALWUQ010000004.1 GCF_944384695.1 uncultured Agathobaculum sp.
CATATTCATTCCTCTCTCACCTCCTTTCACATTGGGATAAAGGCAGGCGCGGCTTTCACAACGCCCGCAGCGCCCTTTTAATGGGCAGCCGCGCCTGCCATCACGCGGGCGTTGGAAACAAATTCATCAATAAACTGTTCTTCGCTCTTTTGCACGGATTTCTGATAAAGCTTCCATTTCTTCTCCTTGAGCTTTTCAATGGTCGCCTTATCGGTCTTGGCACGAATCACTTCATTCCGCTTGCTTTCTTCTTCTTTTTTGCGCAAAGCCAGCGTTTCCCGTGCTTTTTCGATTTCCTTTTCCTGTGTGCGCAGCATCAGGTCATATCCGACGGCATCTGCAATCGTCATCCCCTGCTGCTTTCTGTCACGATATTCTTGATTGACTTCATCAAACCGCTGCTGCAACGCTGCGACAACCGCCTCCTGTTCACGTACACGCGCAATTGCGGCCGCATGCTCGATGCGGAGCGTATCCAGAAGCTGTTCCCGATAGTGCAGCACCGTCTCCATGGAAAAACGGAACTTCTTCATTGGAATCATCCCCTTTGCTTTCGCATTCCGTCACAAATCATTGTAAAATCGTTTCCAGCTGATGCAGGCTCTCATCATAACTGAAGGATTCGTCAATCCCCTGCATCAAAAACGCATTAATCTTGTCAATTTTGGAAATTGCGTAATCCAACCGCGGGTTTGTCCCAGCCTTGTATGCACCGATGGATAACAAATCCTCGTTTTTTTCATAGACACTCAAAATATCACGCAACTTACTGGCCAATTCCTTGTGCTTGGGAGAAACAATCTCCACCATCAAACGCGAGATGCTGGCCGAAACGTCAATCGCCGGAAAATGGTTTGCGTTGGCGAGCTTACGCGATAAGACGATATGTCCATCGAGAATGCCGCGAACGGTATCGGCAATCGGTTCATTGGTGTCGTCGCCCTCTACCAGCACGGTGTAAACACCGGTGATGGAGCCGCGTTCAAAGTTGCCGCTTCGCTCCAGCAATTTGGGAAGCTCTGCGTAAATGGAGGGCGTATAGCCGCGTGCAACCGGCGGTTCACCGACTGCAAGGCCGATTTCACGCTGCGCCATCGCAAAACGTGTCAACGAATCCATCATCAGCAGAACATCTTTGCCCTGGTCCCGGAAATATTCCGCGATGGCCGTCGCAACGGACGGACACTTCATGCGCAGCATGGCCGGCTGGTCGGAGGTTGCAACCACCAGCACCGAACGGCGCATGCCTTCCTCCCCCAAATCCTTCTGGACGAATTCCAGCACCTCACGTCCGCGTTCGCCAACCAGCGCAATCACGTTGATGTCAGTCTTTACGTTCTTGGCAATCATACCCATCAGCGTGGATTTACCGACGCCCGAGCCTGCGAAGATACCGATACGCTGTCCCTTGCCAATCGTCAGCGTGGAATCAATTGCGCGCACACCAAAGTCTACACGCTCCCGAATCGGCGGGCGCGTCAACGGGTTGATATATGGGCTGTCCACATAATAGCTGTCCCCTTCGGGGAAGGGGGCCAGACCGTCAATTGGTTTGCCCATCGCATTGATGATTCTCCCACGCAGGAAGTCTCCTACCTGCAAACGCAGCCGGCGTCCGGTATTGCGGACAAAACTGCCGGGTGCAAGTCCATTCATATTTTGATACGGCATGAGCAGCATACGGTCGCTCTTGAAGCCGACCACCTCGGCCAAAACCTGACTGTTTGACTCCGCAGAGTAAATACGGCAAATGTCACCGATTGCCCCGCGGCCGCCCGACGCCTCAATCGACATGCCGACGATATTCTCGATTTTGCCGGTACGGCTCAGCATATCGCCGTCTTTAATTTGTTGAATGACTTGCTCAAACATAGGTTTTCTCCCCGAACAGGCTATGAAAAGTTCTCATGGATGACCGAACGGATGTTTTCCAGCTGCGTGGAAGCGCTTGCATCAATAATCTCATCCGGCATTTCCACGATGCAGGTCCCTGTTTCGGCATCCCGCATGGGTACGATTTTGATATGATCCGATAAGCTGGACAACGCCGCTGAAAGGGATGGGTCGCTTTGCGCAACGCCCTTCACATCGCAATCCGCGACATAAATCTGCACCCATTCGCGACGCTTCAGCTTTTCTGTCGCTGCAATAATCATGCGTTTAATGATCTCTTCGCTGCTTTTTAGGCTGACGTGAATCACCTTCTCCGCCACAGCCACCGCGACGTCCAATACTTCGCCGCTGAGCTTATCAATCTTTTCATCGCGCATGTTATTTGCCTGTGTCAGAAACCGCTGCACCGCTTCCACAGATTCCTGTGCCGCCTTGTGCATTGCTGCGGACGCTTCCTGTTCTCCCTTGCGCTGGCCTTCCGCATAACCTTGGTTAAAGCCTTCCTCGGACGCCTGCTGGTGGATTCTCGCCACCTCTGCTTCAGCGGCCTGCTTTGCCTCTTCTATTATATGCTCAGCCTGAGCCCGCGCATTACGAATCAATTCATCTGCCTGTGCCTGTGCCAAAGAAAGCGCCTGCTCAAAGCTGCCGCCTTCCGGCTCCTGTATTTCCTGCCCCTGCGGCTCTCCCTTGGCAGCATGCGCCGCCTTGGACTCTTCCACAGGTTTTCCGCCAGCCGAATCATCATTGGGAACGCTTTCCTTGAGGCGAATCATCTCCTCCAACTGGCTTACCAGCTGTTCCTCATCCGGCAGCTCGTATTCTTCAGCCTTCGGTTTCATGAAATACTTCAGAATACTAGGCAATGATCTCATCCTTTCCGCCCTTCAGAATAATGATTTCATTGCGCTCTTCCAAATCACGAATGATACCAACAATACGCTGCTGCGCCTCTTCCACGTCACGAATACGCACATTGGTAGTAATTTCGAGGTCTTCCTCGATATTCTGACGCATACGGGTAGACATATTGCTGAACAGCTTGTTGGCAACATCCTTGTTGGCGCCCTTGAGCGCCAGAACAATGTCGCGCATATCGCAATCGCGGACAAACCGCTGCACAGAACGGTCGTCCATATGTACGATATCCTCGAACACGAACATACGCTTGCGGATCTCCTCGGCCAGCGTACCGTCGTTTTCTTCCAAGCCGTCGAAAATGGCCTTTTCGCTCGAACGCTCCAAATTGTTCATAATCGCAGCGATATGATCCAAACCGCCGATCTGCACATTCTCCGTGACAATAAGGCTGGAGAACTTTTTCTGCAGCTCGTCCTCGATCATTTTCACTGCCGTCGGCGAAGCGCTTTCCATGCGGGCAATGCTCTTTACCACACGCAGCTTCTTCTTGGGCGGCAACTCCTCGAGAACCGCCGCCGCCTTGTCTGGGTCCACATAAGACAATACCAGCGCAATGGTCTGCGCACGCTCATGCTGCAATGTCGAAAGCAATGTCTTGGCGTCCGTCTTGTTGAGGAACGAGAACGAACGATTGCTGAGCGCCTTGGTGACCTTGCTCAGCAGCTGCTCCGCCGCCTGATCGCCAAAGGCCTTTTGCAGTACCGAACGGGCATATTCCATGCCGCCCTCGGTAATGGCCTTATTGGTCAGGCACATTTGATAGAAATCCTCCAGCACCTGCTCGGTGCGTTCCGGATCAATATATCCGAGCTTTGCAACCTCAATGGTCAACTGCTCAAGTTCGTCCGAATTCATGTACTGATAAATCCGGGATGCCTTTTCCGTGCCAATGGCAACGATCACGGTTGCCGCTTTTTGTGCGGGCGTCAACTCCTGCTCAGCCATTTGCACCCTCCCCTCTCAGCCATGTACGGATCATCTGGGCCGCAATCTCCGGATTCTCCTCCGTAAACTTGCGGATCTCCTGTTTCAGCTCCATACTCTTCTCGTTCTTGATCTCCAGAACATTATCAATCTGCTCCTTAGCCTGCTCAGCAGCCGCAGCCTCTTGTGCTGCAAGCTCCTCAGCCTGCTGTGCCAGCAGCGCTTCTTCCGCCTTCTTGCGGCGCTTGGATCGAATCATCAGCAGAACAATCAGCAGCAGCAACAGGCCGAACACACCTGCACCGACATACAACGCCCACTTGGGAATCTGCAAGCCGGACAGAAGCGGCGTGGTCGTAGCGGTCTCCGCGTCCGGATTATAGAACGGCGCCACCAGCACATTGATCTTATCCGCCTGCTGATCGGTAGAAATACCGGCTGCACGCGCGATATGACTGATGAGCTGCGCCGTACCCACATTACCGGCCGTGTCCTGATTGATGGTGACCGCAATCATCACATCGGTGACAACACCGAAGTTTTGCTCGCTCTGCTCGGTCGAGGTATTGACATTCATATCCTCGGTACCGCTGTTTTTCAGATACTGTTCGTCGCCGTTTACAACATTCTCCGACTCCATATAGGTCGGGATATCGGCATTGGTCGTCGTACCGACCACACCACCGTTTGCCGCATCTTCGCCGCGCACCAACTCCTGGTCGTACTCCCGATGGCCGATAATACCCTCGCCATCCGGCGCACCCTCCGGCGTGGTGTATTCCGTTGTCTCCTGCACGCGGTGACTGACATCCACGGTGCTGGTCACGCTGACCCGCACATTATCCGAGCCGTAAATCGGGCTGAGAGCCTGCAATACCTCATTGCGGACGCGGTTGTTAACCTGATTTTCCAAGCGCAGCTTCAAATCCGATGCAGATGCCGTCGAAGTGTCGGTATTTCCCGGCGTATAGCTGTTGCCGACAGAGTCCGTGATCGTTACGCTTTCAAAATCCAGCCCCTGCACGCTATGCGCAACAAAATTGCCGATTGCATCTACATAGCTGTCCGGCAGCGCCCCACCATCCTGCATTTCAACAAAAACCGCAGCAGTTGCAGGCGTCGCGTTATCGCTGTCCAGCACATAACGCTGATCCGAGCCGGGCGAAATGTCCACGACCGCATTCTTAACGCCTGAGAAATTGCGGATAACCGCAGCCATACGGTCCTGCAGCTCGTAATTCTTCAGGGTTTCCCGATCCGATTCGCTCGACATCATGCCGACATTGTCCAAATATGTACTGTACAAAAAGCCGCTCTTAGGATATCCATCCACCACCAGCTTCGCCTGCAGATTGGCGACCTCAGACTCCGGCACCTTAATTGTGTCGCCTTCTATTTTATAATCTGTTGCACCATACTCATCCAGCTTACCCACAATTGCTGAAGCCTCGTCGGTTGTCAGCCCGGTGACCAGCGTTTCATACGGCCGATTATTCAAAACCACTGCAAGGATCACAGAAACAGCAATAACCACGATCAATGCGACCGCGGTGATCTTAATATACTTGGACTTGTTCTCCCCTACATATAAGTCTTTTACTTTTTTCAGACCGCTCTGAAATTTCTCTTTCACTATCTTCTCCGCCTCATCCTAAAGGGTACGCCGTTGCATTATATGCTTATGCGCGAAATTTCACTATAGGCATCCAGTGCTTTATTCCGTAATTCCGCAAGCAACTGAACAGAAAGCTGCGCCTTCGTGCTGGCAATGGTCGCAATCGCCGGATTATCCAGCTGACCGGTGGCCAGTAAATACTGCGCCTGATTATTTTCCGCATCGGTCTGCTTTACCGTATCAATTGCATTCTGGAACACATCCGCAAACACCGGAAAACCGTTTTGCGAAGAAGCCGTGTTATCATTTGAAGCCGTTTTATCCAAAGAAATGGAATCCCAGAGGGGCTGTATCGACCCAATCGCCGCCATAAACTATTTCCTCCTTGCTTATTTACCAATATCCAGCGCCCGCGTGGCAACCGTTTTCAGGGTATTGAATGCTGTGACATTTGCTGAAAACGCCTGTGTCGCCGCCATGGCATCTGTAATCTCCTTGACCAGATCCACATTCGGCATCTCCACATAGCCGTCCGCATTCGCATCCGGGCTTGTCGGATCATATTGCAACTTAAACGGGCTGGTATCCTCCACGATCTGCGTGACACGGACACCGCCCGTCTGTGATAAATTATAAGTTTCCGCAGGAATATTGCCCGCCGCTTGTGCGAGCACTTGACGAAATGTATCCCGGCCTCCGTCCGCTTCCATCACAACCATTTTGCGCTGATACGGGCCTTCTCCCCCTTCTACGCGGGTGGTGTTGATATTGGCGACATTTTCGGAAACGACATCCAACCGGAGCTGCTGTGCCGTCAATGCAGAGCCGGTAATATTCATCGAGCTTAAAAATGCCATAACCTATTTCCCCTTCCCTTACTGTCCGCGAATCGCTGTGCGAATCAGCGACAAATCCGCAGAAATCGCATTCATCACATGCTGCTGCTGCAAAGCGTTTCTGGCCAATTCGATGCTCTGCTCTGTGGCATCCACACCGTTTTCGTCCATACGTGCGGATTCGTTATCCGCAACATGTATGGTTGCCTGCGTGTTTTCCAACGCATCCCTCATATCGGATGCATTACCATTTGCCGCAGCCTGTATGCGCGACCGAAATGTTTCCTCGAATGTAACATATTTGGTTTTGTAATTTGGCGTTTCCACATTGGCGAGGTTATCCAAAATCGCCGTTTGCTTCGTCCATAAAAAATCCATGGAGCGCTCCATCATCAAAAGCGCATTATTGGTTATCGAATTCACTTTACCGGACCCCCAGTGCCATGCTAATTGAACCAATCTAAAGATTTATTTATATTGTACTATAAATTGTTGACTTTTTCAATCACTTTCGACATGAATTTATGGCAATGCTCGGCAAAATACACAATAAATGATATTTTAAACTTTTTCTCACATTTTTAAGCATTTAACATATGCTATTCCGAGCAATTTGATTATATTATAACTTTCGCGGGCACTCAAACACGAAACCATTTAACATTTTTGGCAATTGTATGCAGTATAACGTATTTTTCAATGTGGGAAATACTGGTTTCCTATAAAGTTGCTGCGTATTTACATAGAAAAACGGGCCCGAACAACACGTCAGACCCGTTTTTTGATATTATACATAGGAAGATGCAAGCTGAATATAGCGATATGCCCAATATGTATAAGGAACATCCCTATAGGATATGCCGCTTCCGCCCGATGACCGATTCAATACTCGGGTCATCATTGCCGCTACTTCACTGCGCGCAATATAGGCATATGGACGGAAAGTGCCGTCCGGATAACCGTTGATCCAACCGGCAGACGATGCATAGCGGATGGAATCACTATTTGATGTTCCGCTGATGTCGCTGAACCGCGTCGCACCGCTGCTCACACTCGGCGAACCGGACAAACGGTAAAGCAGCTCCGTCAGCTCGCCGCGCGTGATATATTGATCGGGATAGAAATACGTTGTCTGGTCAGTGATGCCCGCACGCGCAAAAGCGTTCACTTCCTGCGCACACCACATTCCCCACGGTACATCCCGATACACACTTTCGGAAGTATCGTTGTCCACATTGATGGTGCACATACGATACAGCATGACCACCGCCTCCGCGCGCGTCATATTGTTTTCCGGGCGGAATGTTCCATCCGAATAACCATTCATAAACGCGCTGCGGCTGGATGTATTCAAACGTATCGTATTGGTGGCTTCCACCGGATCTCTGGAGTAATATGCGCGTCCAGAAACCGTTACATTTTCATCAATGTCCGTCAAGTAGACTGAAACCACGCCGTTGGAGTTGCGGCTCATCTGATAGGTCGTGCTCCCGACGCGGATGGATGTTTTATCCGCTCCGACCGTACGGCTGTTACTGCCCATTTTCACTGTGATTTCGTCGATTTGATAATTGGTGTCCGGCGTGAAATAGAAGGTCACATCATCACCGGCATCAATCCTGCTGGAGGAAACGCTTTTGGTGATCTTCATATGGCTGGAAGAATTGATGGTCAATGACGGTCTGGACACCGAACTCGAACCGGACGAAGTAGCAGACAGTTTGACAGGTTCCGTAACATTATCGACGTATACCACATATTCTCCGTCGCCCAAGTCCTCAATCTCATAATTCTTACGACCTACCCGGACTTCGCCATCCTCCGGGTCTGCAGAACCGGTGTTATCGCCAATGGTCAGTGTAATTTTCTGCACCGAATAGCGATCAGAGGTTGTGCTGATGTAAAACTCAACATCATCCCCGCGTGCTACCGTCTCCCCGCAGTTGGTGTCGATATTGATGCGGGAACCTTCATCAATTTCAATCGGGATATTATCCTCATCATAATCTGCCGTAAAATATATATCCGTATCATCATACATTTCCGGCAGGACAAACCAAACCTCACCCGACTTTTCATGCACCTGCACGCGGTCATTTCCCATTGTCAAATAGGTCTGCCCCGATGCCCAGCTTGCATAGCTTTTGCCATAATGTACGGTAAAATCACTGATGACATAGCCAGCGCGTATGTCTACACGCACCTCACAGGTATCTCCCTGTGACACACTGCTCACACGGCTGCCCGGCCGTTCCAATTCCAGACCATCATCCACATCAACCGTCAAAGTATACACGACCGGGATTTCTTCCACGACCGCTTCGACATCCAGAGGCGCATACAGTTCTCCCGAAACCGTACTCTCGTCCTCCGGGTTCCACGAAATGTTCAAACCATTCCAATTCGTGTTCGCCGCCGTCAATGTCTCCTTCACATCACCATATTGAATGATTAAGCTGCTCAACCGGTAACCTTCCTCCGGCACAACACCCAGAGAAACTTCTTTGCCCCGCGGTACCGAGTCCTCACTGCCGTTGACCTTCGCATTACCGCTTTCCTCATGGATTCGCGCACTGTATTTCGGCTGCGAACTCTGACAGTTGATACTGGCTTCGAACTGTCCCGTAATTGCCCCGGCAGAAACCGTCAGCGAAAAGCTGCGCGACCGCTCCGGCCATGCATCTACTTCAATAGAGATACCTTCGACTTCCCCTTTTAAGGTCGCACTGTCCAGAGTAATCGTTTCCTCCGGGGTAATGGAAGAACTCTTGACCCCAAAGGAGATCTTATCTAACTGCCGTCCTTCACTGAGCTGCACGTCAAATTTCTGCGTCCCGTTTGACTGAATAAAAGCATCCGCAGGCTCTACCGTAAATGCCGACTGCTGCGCAAAGGTGACTGTCACACCATTGGTTTCATTTTGCCCATCGTCCTCATCTGCTGCCAATGCAGCAATCGAGAACATCATAAGCGCCGATAAGCACAGCGCCAACATCCTTTTCCAGCACTGTTTCATCTCAAACCGCCATCTCCTTCCTAACCTTCAGAACAACTATATATCATCATATCGTCCAAACCAACGCAAAAATAAGATTAAATAACAACCCCCGCCATGAATAGGCGGGGGTTGTAACATCACTATATGATTAGTCCTGTCGCAGCTGGAAACCGGCGATCAGAGATTTGAGCATCTCAGACTGGCCGGACAATTCTTCACTTGCTGCCGCGGACTCTTCCGCAGTAGCGGAATTCGTCTGCACAACGCTGGAGATTTGGTCAATGCCCTGCGTAATCTGAACAATCGAATCGGTTTCACGCTGAACCGCAGCCGCAACTTCATCCATACCGGTTACTGCAACGCCTGCCGATTCCATTACACTGCCGACCGCTTCGCTAACCTTCTGCATCATACCAACGCCTTCGTTGACTGCGCCGATAGATTTCTCAATCAGGTCCTTTGTGGCCTTGGCTGCCTGATCCGACTTGTGCGCCAAATTACGAACCTCATCCGCAACGACTGCAAAGCCCTTGCCCGCTGCGCCTGCGCGCGCTGCCTCAACCGCCGCGTTGAGCGCCAGAATATTGGTCTGGAACGCGATATTTTCGATAGTAGAAATGATCTTGCTGATTTCCTGCGAAGATTCGGAAATATTGCTCATCGCATTTCCAAGCGTTGCAATATGCTCGCTGCTTGCAGTGAGTTCTGCACCCGCATTATCTGCCGCTTCTTTTGCCTGCTTCGCCAACTCAGCAGTGCGCTGGCTGTCTGTCGAGATATCGTTGATGGTTGCCGAAAGTTCTTCCACCGCGCTTGCCTGTTCGGTTGCACCCTGTGCCAACGACTGCGCACCGGAAGAAACCTGCTCTGCACCCGCGGAAACCTGAGCAGATGCCGTATTGATCTGTGCCATCGTATTGCTGAGTTCGTGACTAATCTTGTCCATGTAAGTGTACAGCATCTCATAGTCACCGACATAGAACTCCCGGCTCTTGGAATGTACATTGAGATTGCCGCTTGACATTTCTTCCAACTGGAATACCATGTCGCCAATCAGATCCTGCAAGTTTTCCACAATCTGTCTGGTCTGATCCGCCAGCTTTCGGGTTTCGTCCTTGGTGTTGATCTCCGGCACCGGAGAGGAAAGGTCGCCCTCGCTCAGCAGGTGGATACGATCTGCACACTGCTGAATCGGCTTACCAATTGCCACAGCCAGACGAATCGAAATAAAGATGCCAATCAGAACGACCACAACAATCAGAATACCGACGATAATTGCGGCCGTATAAACCGCGCCCATAAAGTCGTCTTCCGGAGTTGCCACGCCGATACTCCAACCATCCGTATTGTTGACCGGCGCATAGGCCAGCAGCTTGGTGGTACCATTGATGGTATACTGTCCAACGCCGCTATTGCCCGCCCGCATTTCTGCGACATAAATAGCAAGCTGCGCCAACGAGGGATCTGCCTGTGCTTCTTGTTCAATATTCTGCGTCGAAACCGTATCCATCGTGATATCCGCGATGGTAGTACCGGTCTTATCAATCATAAACGCTTCACTGTTCTCACTCACATGAATGGAGCTCATGATATCATTGAGGAAGGTCTCCACCGGCACGAAATACACAACGCCAACAATGGGCTTGGTGCTATCGCCGTCCTGATATACCGGCGCTGCAACCAAAATGGAAAGCTCACCGGTCACCTTGCTCACCGTAGGAGTAGAAACAAAGCTTTCTCCCGCCTTGGCACGCAGGAAATACTCTCGATCCGAATAGTTGTTCCCATCAAAATAGCTGTTGCCCTGCATATCCAACAGATTGCCACGGGTCATATTATTATTCTTTGCCAGCTGATCAATATATGCCTCTTTTTCTTCCAGAGTGGCATCCTCGCGGCTCAAAATTTCACTTTGTCCCGCCAAACTGGCTACTTCAATGTAAGAAAGCAATTCATATTCCACACGGCCCGCAGCGATTTCCGCAGTGCCTTCCATCGCCGTCTGCAGCATGGAATTCGAACTTCGCAGATTTAACGCGATGCTGACGCCACCGACAACCAGCATGCCTAGCACGACTGTGATTATCATGCCCAGCATTATTTTCCCTTTCACACTCTTCATTTCATAATCACCCTTTTTACCTTCATAGCATAATAAGCAATATATTTTTTATATCGTCAGATTTTGGATTAAATTAACGACAGTTTTCGATTTTTTCACTATTTTGTTTTTCTGTTTCTTTTTTCCGGATATGATGTTTTTTTGCAGGTTTTCCCTTGCGTTTCCATGCAAAAACATGTACTATTATTACAGTCAAAACTATTTCAAAGGAGAATCAATGAAAGCGGATGAAAAAAAACGGATTATTATTGCTTTCCCTCATCCTGTGTACGCTGCTCTCTGCCTGCGGCGATAAGGGTGAATCGACCGATGATCTTCTCGCTTACTATACGTTTGAAGGCGATACCATCCCCTCTATCGAGCAATTCATAACCGATGAAACCGGCGGACGCTTGGTCGCAACACTCAGTCCGGACGCATCGGGAGAATCCGGTGAGCAAAGCACATCTGATGAAACGGACGAACAGGAGACCGCTGACAGTGCAAGCGAGGAAGACACCGGAGACTCCGGCGAGGCAACCGAGACCCAGAACTACCTTTCCTATGACTATCAGCAGTTTACGCAAGGCCAACCGGCTTCCATCGCACAATCATATGTTGCACTTCTGGAAGGCGACGATATTGCGCTTCATGTGGAAGGAGAAGACGAACCTACATTTGACAGCGACAGTGGTTCCGTCACGTTGATTCGTCAGGCAGTGGCAACCGACAGCAGCGGCGCGCCGCAGACAAAGGACACTGCCACCGCCTCCGATGAGACGGACGCAGAGGCGGATGCTGAATCTGAGGACGGCGAAACGGACGAAGAGACAGCTGCTGAGGACACCACGCTACTTCCCTATTCCGACTATGAGCAGGATACGCAAATGCGTTTTCGTGTCCGTATCGACTGGACGCCTACCAGTTGCCTGATTACGCTGGATAAAACCCCAGGCGAAGATTTCGTTACCTCTTTGCAAGAGGCCGGTACATTCCTATCCTTTTCCGGCGCAAAGGCACTGATGAGCACAGTCACACCGGCGGAAATTGGCCTGCCGGGAGAATCTATGTCCGAATACAGCCTTAAGCCCGGCCCGGGCTTTGTTATGGTGGATGGACAGGCATGCTTGACCGTGTATGTATATGGCAAGAATTCGGTCGGCACCAATTCCCTGATGGGAACTTATTTTATTTCCTCGGATTGCACGACTTTGTACCATCAAATCGGCGAGACCTCCAATGAGGTGGAGGAAATCCAATTCCCTGACGATATTCCTGACGATTTGCCTACCGAAGGCGAAACCGCAGTGAAAACCGAGCCAACACCTTGAAGAATGATAAAAAAAGAACGGCACCGCGGTGCCGCTCTTTTTTATGCATATGTGTCAATGACCTGTCCCATGCCGGAAGTATCCGGAAGCATTTCCAGCATTTCTTGTGCCGCCAATTCCGTGGAGTCCATTGCTTTCTTGGCCACTGAGAGCGAAACACTCTGCTGAAGCTGCGCCGCATGCATGTTCATCGACACAGCAGCAATGCTATCCATCATTCCAAGCCACCTCCCTTTGCATTTGCGACCCATTGCTTGAATCGCTATTGTTAGTATCGACCGTACAAACATCACAGTTAATACCATACATCAATCTTTCAAAATGTATACTTTCGCAGGACGAACGCCAAAATCGGTCGCCTCATCTCCTGTCATAAAAAACAAATCAATTTTAGCTCCCTTAATCAGCCCTCCGGTATCTTCCGCAAGCCCCGGCCCATAGGACCACGACTGGTCCCCGCCGTCCGATACCACATACAGCCGACTGCCCAGCGGAATCACGCGCGGGTCAACCGCAATCGTTCCATATTGTGTTACCGTACCGGATGCGGTGATTTCACCGCCGTCCTCTACCCGATGATAGGCCGTTGCGGTGACATCAATCACTGCCGTATATTCATAGCTTGAACCATCACCTGCTGTGATGATTTTATTCTCTGTATCATCGTCAATCCCTGCCGGAACAGACCAGACCTGTGAACGGCCCGCAGTAGACAGCCCGTTCTCATCCGTGCTTTCCGTTTGGGTTGTCTGGGGCAAGGTCTGATTGCTTGCCGTTGTCTGGGACTCTGCGGAAACCGCCTGCTCCTCCTGCTCGTTCTGTGCAATACGGATTCCCTGCTTGACGATACAGTTTACCGGGAGTTTTACTTCTTCCTCGTTGACGACTTCGCGGGAAACCTCTTCCCCATCATGTTCTTCTACCCGATATTGAATGCTTTTTTCTCCATTTTCGCCATATCGCGCAATTTCCTGCTCTCCTTTGAGCATCTGGCTGTCATATTGCACTTCAACCGAAAACGGAATCTCTTCGGTTTCAGTTTCCGTTGTAAAGGTGACTCGTGTTAACGTAATCTGGCTGCTTTCCGACAGCCAATCATCCACATCCGGCGTGACAATATCATCGCTGCCAACGCTGATGCCGTTCGCCTCCAACAGCTCCCCAACCGTGCAAGGTGCCGTGCGTATAGTCAATGTTTGTTCACTGGTTTGAATCGACACATCAAAGGTTTCTTTGAGCGTTAAATAGACAATACCATCATCATCCTTACGATTGACCACCTCCACATTGCGGAATCCTGCTTTGCTGCAAGCCTCTTCCACGGAACCGGGATAAAGCCGCACAGTCTCATATCGTTCGCCGTCCGTCATCACATATGTGCAGGCCGCACTGCGGATAATAAGGATCCGCAATATGCCAAAAACCACTAAGCAGGTAATTGCAGCCAATATAACAAACAGCTTGAGATCGATTTTCCTCCTGCGAGGCTCTTTTCTGCTGCGCGCTTGCTCCAATACGATTCCGCCTCCCCCAAGTCTGTAAATACAATTAATCTTTATATATATCGACCGTCTCTTTGTTTACCTAACATTTTTATTGCCAAATCTGGCGGTGCCGCTTTTCTATCTGTCAAAAACCTGCATTGATTCTACTTTGGCATTGCATTTCCAAAAAATTTGTGCGCCCTGTACCATCGCAGGGCGCACAAAAAACTCATCAACCTATTTTATTATGCATCACGCAGCACATTCGACATAGACTCCAAAATCTGGTTGCGCTCGAACGGCTTATAAACAAAGCCCTTCACGCCGACGTCGTTTGCCTCATTGATGGTTTCGTCATATGCCAGCGAGGAAACCATCAGAATGCGGGCATGCGGATGCTCCTTTAACAACTGACGCGCCGTCTCCAATCCATCTATGCCCGGCATAAGAATGTCCATTGTCACAATATCCGGCTCAATTTCACCGTATTTCTCCAAAGCCTCTTCACCGCTTTGACAGCATGCAACAATCTGATATTCCGTATCCGCTAAAATCCTTTTTAGTTGCAACTGAACGATGCGAGAATCGTCTACTACCATAACTCGCTTTGACATATATAGTACAGCTCCTTTTTACTTTTCATCTGCAAAAAGCCGATTCATGCAGAAATCAATTGATGAATGAGTTGTGCACTTTCGTTATGATCACTCGCATAATTGATAATGCCCTGTGTCCCTTCCTCCTCCGTCGGGACATAACGTCCCATATAAAACACTGGTATCCGGAACCGGGATGGACTATGCGAAATACGATACAACCCGGCAACAATCTGTCCGCAGATCACATTAAAATATTCTTTTACAAGGTCCTCAAAATCATTTGGATCTACCGTATCTTCCTGCATGATATAGCGTGCCAGACGAACTAAAAAAGTGGTGTCAGCACACAATATCAAAGTGCCTTGATAGCTTCCTTCAAACGTCGTATATACCGTACACATATCGCTGGAAAGTATGGTATCCCGCTTACAAAGGCAAATACCACCTATGCGCTTGGTCATATCCTGCATTACCTGATCCAAAACATTCTGAATCTCTGTTTGCGTGAGCGCGCTCAACGTACTACCTCCTATTTTCTGGATACCTTTCTCTATCCCTGCAACATACCCTGTTCGCGTTTCCCCTTCATGCATTGCATTGACACACGACAAAAATACAAACCGAGCAAGGTCGGCATACACTGGAAAGCCGCAGCATACAGCCTAAGCCAGAACCTCCGCGCTGCCGATTGACAAAGCATCATTCAGCCCACACGCTCAGGCCGTAGTATACCGTTAAGCTTTCTATACACTTACATTGACAGGGCGCTTATCACGCCATGTCGATTCATACCTTAGATCACTCGCTGCCGTTCTTGAGGAACGCTGCCAAGCGCTTATCTTCATGACGAATATGATTGATTAAGACGCTTGCCTGCGAATTGATCTCACCCAGATTTTTTACACTCGGACCATCCGTACGGATTTCATTTGCCAATTCGCGAATCTTCTGCTTGTAATTGACATGGAAATTATGATGCGGCTGATAATGCGGATAGTGGCTCTTTCGCTGCAAATCTTCCTCATCCGCAAAATGCTTATCAACATAATCTGCCAGAAAATCTGCGGTTTCTCCGATTTTGTTGCGGCCCTGACCCGAACTGCACGCATCCATCAGATCATTGATCGCATCAAACAACATGCGGTGCTCGGAATCAATCAAATCGTTACCCGTTTCCAAATCCGGCGTAACCTCGTATCTCTTAGTATTTACCCGGATCGTCGTAGTTTGAGAAAGAGGTGTGGTGGCTTTCTGGAAACCTCTCCCCCGATACGGGGGAGGAACCTCCTGCATGAAAGCTGCCGCTGTTTACAGAAGTCGAGGGATTGCTGTCAAACGCCGGTGCCGCAGGCGCTTGATAATCAAACGACGGTGCCGATGTCAGCGCTGGTACTGCTGCCGGAGCGCTGTCCTCTTTGCCAACACGGAAAGAAGAGAAAAGCTGATGCAGCATATGCGCCTGCGAGGAAAGCTCCTGGCTGGCCGCTGCGGATTCCTCACTGGTGGCGGAGTTCGTCTGCACAACCGTTGCAATTTGGTCAATGCCTTGCGTAATCTGCTCAATCGAATCAGATTCACGCGCCGCAGCCTCTGCAATCTGCGTAATCTTCTCAACCGCCTTGCTGGTCAACTCGGTGCTGGAAGTAATGGACTCCGCTGCTGCATGGGCAATGCTGGAGCCATTTTCCACTGCCTTAATCGAATTCTCAATCAAAGCCGTAGTGTTCCTGGCTGCCTCCGCAGACTTGGAAGCAAGATTACGCACCTCATCGGCAACAACTGCAAAGCCCTTGCCTGCAGAACCCGCACGCGCCGCTTCCACTGCTGCATTGAGCGCCAGAATGTTGGTCTGGAAAGCAATATCCTCGATGGTCTTAATGATTTTGCTGATTTCCTGCGAAGTCGAGGTAATATCGTTCATTGCCTCAATCATCTGGGTCATCTGACCCTGGCTCTCCTCATTCTGCGAGCCTGCCATATCGGCATTTTCCTTTGCCGACTTTGCAGCCTCCGCATTTTTGCGTGCTGCGGTTGCAATATCATTAATAGTAGCAGAGAGTTCTTCGACGGCACTTGCCTGCTCGGTAGCGCCCTGCGCCAAAGACTGCGCACCGGTAGACACCTGATCCGCACCGGATGCCACCTGATCCACCGATGCCTTGACATTGGCAATCATCTTACGCATCTGGCTGGTCAGCTGTGCCAGAGATTCCGTAATTGTGTGGAACGAGCCGGGCAACTCAACTTCGCAGTTAACGCTGAAGTCGCCATCGACCATTGCAGTCGTGATACGGGTAATCTCATCGAAAGCAGAACCCAGCATCTGCTGAGTAGCACGGAGTGCGTCTGCCATATCGCCAAACTCATCGTTTGCTTCGTATGTAATCTGATGACTCATATCGCCATCGCGCATATCATTCAACACGTCTTTGGTCTCACGAAGCGGAATCAGAATCGAGCGAATCAAACGAGCTGCGAATGCAAGAACCAGAATCAGGAATACCACCAGCAACGCAACCATGAGAATCAACATGCGGGTGATTGACTGTCCCTGAGCCGTCTGGACCTCAGAAATTCTGCTGTCGATTGCCTGACTGAACGTAATCGCCGCATCACGCAGTTCATTCAGTGCCGGCGTACATTCATTGACAAGGATATCCTTTGCCTCATCAAAGTCATCCTCTTCCAATGCACTGAGGATTTTGGGAATGACTTGCTCCCATGCAGTCACGGCATCCAGATAGCTCTGCTCCTTGCCGTCTTCCAGCATATAATGCTCTGCAACGTAATTCTGCGATTCCGTCAATGCACTCAACGCATCATTCAGCTGAGATTCGTTGCTGCTATAATTGGTTTTGTCCGTATCAAGAACCATGTCGCGTGCAAAGCGCGCTGCTGTATTCACCTGTACACGGCAATTCATGATTTGATACTCAAGCTCAACCTCGTTATTCAGCAGATCCTCATATTTGCCGCGCATGGAAAATGCATTCGTCAGCGCAATCACAAGCAAGAGAACCGCCAAAATAACGGGGATCGCGAAGCCCAAGATTAGCCTCTGGTTGATTTTCATGTTCTTTAGTCGCATACCAAAGAGCTCCTCCCAACGTATATCTATATTTTATTTTTTTATTCAAATCGGTTCGTTGATTTTAACTCGCCGTATTTGCCCTTTTCAACGTCGCCGACAACTCTTCCGGCAACCAATGTAATGACTCTGCGGCACATGATATTGACAAAATCCTTTGCATGTGTCGCCATGATCACAGTCGTACCGCAACGGTTGATCTCATTGAGGATATTCATAATATCCCAACCCGTATCATAATCCAGATTCGCGGTAATCTCATCTACAATCAAAATCGGAGGATTGCAGATAATCGCACGTGCCAGCTCCACCATTTTGACCTGCCCGCCGGACAGCTCAAACGGATATCGATCTTCCATTGCGCGCATGCCGACAATGGACAAGGCTTTCTGGGTATTCTCCGGAATCACCTTGGATTTGACACCAAGTGCCCGCTGCACAAGCTCCAAGTTCTGCCGCACTGTTTTTTTCCGAATCAGGCTTGCATCCTGCCAAACCTGACCGATATTTCTTCGGTATACCGGACGTCTCCAGCCGCGCAGCCGCGTTAGCTCAATATCGTCCAGCCAGATTTTCCCTTCATCTGCTACAATCTGATTGGCCAACAGCCGAAGCAACGTGGTTTTTCCTGCGCCGCTGCTGCCAATCAGGAAAACGAATTCGCCGCGCTCAATTGAAAGAGATACATCATCTATCGCTGCAAAACGTCTTTGCTCATTGGTAAAATATTTTGTTACATGCTGCATCTCTATCTGTGGCACAGTAAACCTCCTACTTATTGGTCAAGCACCGCTAATCTGCTCGTTTGGATAAAAGCCAAAGCGGTGCACCTGCCGTTGTGCTGGAACTCAATTCATTTAATATAATGGATGCGTCCCATTCTTGCAGGCTACGCGCCCTGCTGTTCGGATCGGCAACCAGAATGTTGCCATCCAATGTCACGCCACGCAACAAAATAAAATGTCCGCCACTGGTAAAGTGCCCGGCACTCATCAGTGCAACTGCAATTCGGCCGCCGGAAAGCTGCGTGCGCAGCTCCTCCGGTGTCATAGAGCTTGGAGAGGAGCATTCCAGTCCAAAAGCGTCGGCCACACCGCGCACAATGCTGTGATATGACCCGCTTCCGGCGGCCCAATATCCATTTTGACTACACCAGCTGGCCATTTGCTTGGGATCGGTGTCGGTACCGGTCAGGCTTTTCACGGCCATTGCCATAGCAGTCGGCCCGCATCCATACGGACCAACACGATCAGAACCATAGGGCTGATCCTTCCATGCCGGATCGCTCTGCGCAAAATACGCAATCGATACCGAACCGCCGGTGAGCACTTCCTGCCCGTCCCGAGTAACCAATTCGGTGATCGTAGGGTCCTCAATCAACACACCGCCATCCGGTATGGCTGGTTCCCCCGCCCGCTGAGATTCGATCTGCTCCTGCCGCAGTGCACTGCGTTCTGCGATGTGCTCCTTCACGCCATCCACAGCCACCCGCACCTGCTCGCTTCCAAAGCGCCACAAATCACCCGTTTTTTCCACGACCGGATCTACGATCTTATGGAAAACCGGTGGGTCAAGCCAATAGCAGGCTGCCAATTCGGCTCCGCCGATGAACGCCACTGCCATCAGGCATAATCCTATTCGTTTTGTCCAGCTTTTTTTTTTCACGCTATGACTTTCTTTCAGTAAGCACCTGATTGATTCTGCTGTCAATCGGTACCAAACGCTCAATCACGCGCTTATTCTGCTGCATTTGTTTTACTATCATCTGCTCATCCGCGTCCTGTGGCGCAGCCCCGTCAACCAAAGCACGCCAACGTGCCTCAATATCCGGCGCATCAATTTCTACAATGCGCCGGATATTGTCATCCAATTCCTGCATGCGAAGCACAGGCTCCTGACGCATGGCCAACAGCATGCTGAAAGAAGTACGGTCATTTCTGTCCAATGCTTCTCCCATCTGCATGGTTAAATCATACGTCTCTGTCAGGGCCGTATAACGCTTTCTGAGTTGTACCAGCAGTTTCATCCACTGCTCTTTCATACACCGCCCGCCTTCTGTGCCTGCCGGAACGTATCCCGCAGATCGGTCAATCGGGGCTTTACCTCGGCCAAAACTTTCTCGTTCCGTCCCGCCTGCACCCTGCTCAACTCATAAGAGAAGAAATCGTACAGACGGTGTAGATCATGACTAATCGGATACTGCATATCAAGCGTATCATCCAGATACCTTATTATTTCCCGGCATCGGATGATTGATTCATCAAAGACCTCATAATTTTGGTTCTTCAACGCGATTTCCGCACGAGTCAAACGCTTAATCAGCTCATCATAGAGCAGCATCAGCAATTCGCCGGGCGTCATTGTATTGATCGACTGCGCTTTATATTGTTGGTAGCCATGCATATCCATAGCCGGAATACCCCGTCCTTTCTATTTTACACCCTTTGTCAATAGCTGCTGCCGCCCATACTCGACAAATAAGAGCTCTGCGAGTTCATTTGCGCGATCAATGCCTCCAATTTGCTGAATTTTGAGGTATAAAAATCAATTTTATCATTCAGCTGCTCTGTCAGCTTGTCGATCACGTCATCATAACTGTCGATCTTGTCCTGCAATGTATTCTGCAGCAGAGCCATCGGAGAGTACTGCGAACCCGCCTTTTCGATCAGGATACCCTTGGTTGCGCCGGTCGTTGCCGCATACTTATCGAGCTGCACCTTCAGGCGCGCCATTGCGCCGCCCGAGGACGAGTCATCCTGCCAAGATGTTGTACCATCGTCGTTGGTGACAAGTTTCTTTTCCAGCGGATCGGAAAACGCACTGGCAACCGCATCCGGATCGCTGGCCAGCGCGGAGCGTAGCTTTGTCTCATCCAGTGTGATCTTGCCCTTATCCGAATAGCTGGTGGACACGCTGACGCCGATCGCATCCAGATCCGAGTCGGAGAACACGAAACGGAGTGCATTGGACAAGCTGCCCAGATCGCTGTCGCCAAACAGCAGACCTTCTTTTGCCTTCGCCTCATACTCCTCGATCTGCTTTTCCGTCATATCCGCCTTCTGGTCATCCGTCAGAGGCTTATAATCCTTTTTGTGATCGGGCTGGGTGGTATACTGCTCACTGATCTCTGCAAGGACCTTATTATAATCCTCCACAAAGCTCTTAACCGCGTCAACGATTTTATCCGCGTCAACCTTCGCGTCAAATGTAACGCTCTCACCCTCAGAAAACGTACCGTTTGCAGTAACCGTAAAGCCGTCGATGTTGAATGTATTGGTGCCGCTGGTCAATTGGGTTGCGACGCCATTAATAATTGCCGTCATCTCTGCATCCTGACCATGAATGACCGTCGCATTAGGATCAGACACTACAGCGGAACCCGTCTCATAGGAAACCGTACCAAACAGCTTTGCTGCCAAATTCGCTCCATCATTACCAATTTCAATCTGCCCACCGGCACCTCCATGCTTGGATGTGAATACAAATTGATTGGATGTTGTGGAATAGCTGACCTTTACACCCGCCTTCTCGTTATTGTTGATTTCATTCATGATAGTTTCCAGCGTCGTATCAACCGAATACTCGCCGATTTTCACACCGTTGATTTCAAGCGCATACAGTTTATTACCGTTTTCATCCTGCTTATACCCGCTGCCATTCTCATTCTGTACCGCATTCAAGTCGGTAAATTCGATGCTGGCTTCATCTAACCCATACAATTCTCCAAGGGTTTTGCTGGTATTGACACGATTGGATGCACCACGCTCAATACCGAAAATACCACTCTTGCCAATCACATTGAGCGTGCCGGAGTCAATAGAAAGCGTATCCTTCCCCTTAACCGAAAAAGTAGGCTGGAATGTATTGCCGGAGCCGCCGCCTACCGTGATTCGATTATAACCAAACGCCTGATCAAACTGGGCTTGCAAATACTGCTGCATCTGCACGCCAGCATCCTGAACGCCGTCACCAAAAATCTTGTCATACTCCTTACCCGCTTCCGGCATTTTGATCGTCGCCGTCGTGCCGTTGTAGGTCACATTCATCGTCGCGCCCGCCAGAATATCCTTGACATCCACTTTAGACGACAAATCTTCCGTTTTGATCGGAGAGTGCGATGCCATAACGCCGCTTCCGCTCAACTTGTCTCCGGCCTGTAAGTTCAATGCATCCAAAACCGATTGCGAAGAAGAACTGCGTAGTTCCAATGTATTGGTTTCGCTTGCTCCATCTTTGAAAGTAAATGCAATCGTTTTTTCCCCAGTCGGCTGACCGGCCGAGTCCATCGCCTCAACAACCTGCGCCTTGATTTTGGAATCCATTGTAATGCTCGATCCATCACTTAGGCTGATGGATGCATTGCCGAGTTGCTTGTTGATCTCATCCACAACATCGTCCAGATCTTCGTACACACGGTCACTGTCGAACGTAATGGAAAACGATTTATTACCATATTCAAACGAAAGCTGCTTGCCGGCCAGATTGCTAACCGTTGCTTGCCCTGTTAAATCGACACTTTTCGTATTGGTAAGCGACTCGCCATTCTGAACGCCGTCCAGCCCAGTAAAGCTGATCGTCTCCGTCTGTGCCATCTTCGTCACAGAACTAATCTGAATATTGCTGGTCGTGCTGCCGGACGCAGAAATCTTGCCCGCATTTTCACCCAGAGAAGTAATAATGCTGGGCTGGAAAAATGCCGAGCTCATCAGGTTGGTCGACGAAGTATACGACGTATACTTGTTGGAAATCTGTACAAGCTGATCGCTGATGCTGCGATAGGCCTCCTGCTGCCACAGGAGGATCTGCTGGTTCTGCTTCTGCGTATCGATTTTTGATTTGATGCCCGAAACCATTCCTTCAATCATGGATTCGGTATCCAGACCGCTTACAAGGCCGCTGACAATATTGCTAGAACGACTTCCGTAAATGCTGGAAGAACTGCTGCTACTGCTAACACTGTTGACTGACATATCAATCGCTCCTTCCTAAAACCGTTATCCGCCAACGAAGATTGACGAAATAGAAAATATACGATAAAAAAATTTTATTCTATGTTTTTATTTCGACATGTAGTATACTAAACATAAGAGAATATTCAGATTTTTTTCAGATAAGGAAGTGTTTTCTATGGCGGAAATCATTGCCATTACCAATCAAAAAGGCGGCGTCGGAAAAACAACCACGGCGGCCGCGCTCATCGCGTCGCTTTCCGAGCGCGGATATAAAGTCCTTGGCGTCGATCTTGACCCGCAGGGCAATCTCGGTTTCAGCCTCGGCGTAGACATTGACAACGTGCACACCATGTACGAAGTATTCAAGAAACAGCTTCCCATTGATCAGGCCATTTGTGCCATGACCTACGGCGACCTCCTCGCCTCCAATATCCTGCTGTCCGGCATCGAACTGGAATGCAACAAGCCCGGACGCGAATATATGCTCAAAACCGAGCTTTCTCTGATTTCCGACCGATATGACTATATCATCATCGACACGCCGCCGGCTCTCAACCTTTTGACCGTCAATGCATATGTCACTGCGGACAAGCTCATCATCCCGATGGCGCCTGAAATCCTCAGTCTGCTGGGCGTGGCGCAGATCAAGGAAACCATTGAAACCGTCCGGCAATATTATAATCCCAGCCTCAAGGTCATCGGTATTTTGCTGAATAAATTCAATGCGCGGCTCAACCTCAACCGCGACGTGCTGGAGCTTTCCCAACAGATTGCCCAACAGCTGAACACAAAGGTTTTCGAATCCAAAATCCGCCAAAGCGTTATGGTGGCGGAAGCGCCCGCCCACGGCGAAAGCATTGTCTCCTATTCCCCCACCTGCAAGCCCGCTACGGATTTTGTCGCGCTGGTAGACGAAATCCTTGCTGATAAATCCTAAAACCACGGAAGGAAAGTTGAAAAATGCCCGCAAAACGAAGCAACAAAACCGCACGTGTGCTGAACCTGATTGCAACCCCCAGCGAAGCTATGCCGGTCGAACACGAGCAGCCAGCCGCACCAGCGGCTCCTGCGGAAACGCAACCTGCCCCGGCAGAAACGCAAGCGGCACCAACGGCAACGCACAAGGAAAAAACACGCTCCAGCACGCCAAAGACCAAAAAAGCAGCCAAGGCGACTGCAACCGCACCGGCATCGGCTGAGCCAGCTGCGGAAACCCCGTCCACGACTTTGGAATCGCCCGCAACGGAACAACCGCAAGCCGCCCCCATCCCTACGCCGCAGCCTGTGGTTCCGATTGTGCAAACCGTACGGGAAAAGGAGCAGCAAGTCTCGGACGATATCAAGTCCGGGTTGTTGCAAGCCCTGAGCGAGTCTGAAGCACCCACACCACCACCCGAACCGACTATTACAGATGAACCGCAAACGTCAATAGCCGGCACTGCAAAACAGGATGTCGCAGAAAGTCCTGTAGCTGAGCCAGAGGCCATGGAGACAGCCGCCCCAGAGCCGGCAGCCACACAGACACCGCCGGAAGCAACGCCGTCTCCCGCTCCGCAACCGGAAAAGACAGTCCCCCCTGCCGAACAACCCGAACCGGTGCAGCCGACGGTGAAAGCGCCGCAGCCCAAGGCGCCCTCTGAGGATATTTACACCCCTGCCGGAGAACAAAACGTCGAATATACCAATGTCCTACAGGAACTGGTCGAAGAAACTTCTCTGTATTATATCGCCAACATGCTGCAATGCCATTGCCAGCGCTGTATTGCCGATATGAAAGCACTCGCACTGACTAATCTTCCCTCCAAATATGTGGTACTCGAAAAATCCAAACGAGCCGCTTATATGAGCGTATATGCAGCACGATATGAAAAAGAGTTATCGGTGCAGATGATGCGCGCCTGTGTCATCATCAATGAGCATCCACACCATTAATAAAAAAATCCTGCGTCTTATGACGCAGGATTTTTTGTCCCTGTCCATGCCGTTCTGCCGGCATTATTTTTCGTTTTCCTTGCGGAGCATCTGCAGCAGCTGCATTGGGGATTCCTTCTCCTGCGCTGCCGAACGATTTTCCCGCCGTGCCTCCACCAGTTCTGTCCGAAGCACCGCAATATCACGTGGCGCATCTACTGACAAACGCACGCGCCCCTGCCCGATTTCCTGAACCGTGACCACAATCCGATCACCGATTGTAAGGGACTGGCCTTCTTTTCGTTGCAGGATCAGCATGCTCCGTCATCCTTCTTTCCCAGAGATGAAAGTGGGCACCGCATCTCATACTCGTCCAGAATCACCTGCCGTGCCTGACGCGACTCATCATTCAGCACAACCGGGCAGCGCAGGTTAACTGTACTTTTGGAAACCGGATTTTCCACTCTGCATAAAACATAATAGCACAAGTCTTCGCTTTTGTCGACGCCCAGCCGCTGCAACTCCTCTTGCGGCAGCACAGGACGGTATTCCGGCATCACCATAAATGGATTGAGCAGCGTAAACGCCAAATAAGGTGTATTTACACTTTGCAGGCATAGCAGGAAGTCCTCCTCTTCCGAAAAAGAGAGGAGGACAAATTCCTTTTCCTGTTCAAATCCAAACAAACCGTCCGAAAAGCGGAGCGTTGTGCTGTCATCGATATTCAACTCACCAAAATACTTGGTTTGTATTTTCATATTTTGCTCCTTATCAGGCCTGTTCGTCTAACGGCTCATAGTCCGGATCCGCAGACGGCGGAACATAGACCGGACCGCCTACATATTTGATAATAACATCCGGCTGCTGCGTGACGGTGAACTCGATATTGCCCGGAATGAATTGCACATTGCCGTTATCCATCCGCCAATCAAAATTGAGCTTATCCATCTCATACCGGATATTAAGTTCCCCACCATCCCAAGAAATATCCGGCCCAGTGGTGGGCAGCCACTTCATCGCAAAATCGGTATTGACCTGTTGCGATTCCATCGCAAACTGAGAAATCAGTTGTTCCCCGATTTTTGCTTCCAACAGCAAATCACCCCGACGCGCATAGGTTGCAGTTGTGTCATATACCTTCTGTTGTCCGCGCTGTGCAGCCTGCTCAATGCTCCGCATCGCAGTCGGCGAAACCGAATTGCGCGCCTCAAACGTATCAATATTCACTTTGATCGGCTTGCTTCGAATCTGCAAACCGCCCTCATTTCTCGAAATCTCCAAATCAACCGTTGAGCGCTTATAGTCCAACCGTGCATGATTTACTTTCATCTCCAGTTCTATCGGAACCGTTTTTATTTCGATCAGTCGTTCCATCCATCCATCACTCTTTCCCTTTTATTTCCGTAGGCTTATGCTTACTTAGCTCATATAGTCAATAAAAGACTGCGACAAAATATCATTTCCCACACGAAGTGCCGCGTTATAACTATACTGTGCATATGCAAACGTAGTCAGTGCATCCGCCAAATCGACACGATCCAACCCCTCGTACTGCGTCTGCAGCGTATCACCGGTTGACGTCAGGCGCGTATCATTGGACTTAAGGAACTGCGCCTTCGTGTCCAACTTAGTCCAGTTTGCGCGGAATTCCGAGTTGGAGTTCTGAAAATTATCAAACAAGGCTTCTGCACGTTCCGAATCGGTCGTGCTTAATGCGCCAGTCTCCGGGTCTGCACGAGAATAGATTTCACCCAATTCCGCAATTGCGCTAATCATATTGTTAGGTACGCCATCTTCGTTCGTTCCGTATCCCAGCAAGCCAATGCCGGAAATCGCGGAATTAAACGCTGTCGACGGTACCACCTGTTCATTTTCATCCAACTGCATACCAAGACCAATGTCCACATATGCGGCCTCGTCCGCCATTTCCTTGAAAGCTGCTTCATTTGCCGGATCATTTACATCCAAACCACGGAACAGCAGCTTGCCGTCCTTAAGCTCAAACGGCGCATTATCGCCATCCGTGCCCGCGAAGATGAATTTTTCACCGTACTGTGCATTGAGTGTCTGCACCATGCCCTCTGCGATGCCTTTCAACGTTTCGCCCAATTGCACGCGCGCGCCTGCCTTTGTGTCATCCTGTCCCTGTTCAGCTGCACCCAACGCATCCAGATACTGGCTTTGAAGCTCTTGCAGGCTGCTACCCGCCGCTTCATATTTACTGATCATTTCCTCGCTCATGCTCTGCTGCGCAGTGTTGCGGACATACGCCGAATGCAAGCGGAAAGACTGCGTTGCCAGAGACGGTGAATCCGCATACGAGGTAAAGCGCCGCTCGGTCAGCACCGTGTTCATGGCCAAATATTGATTGGCCGTCGCCCGCGCCAAATGGCTGCGGTATGTGCGCAGCGTACCGTTTGTGGTAACTCGCATCATATTTTTCCCACTACTCCTTTCTGTTAGCGTCCCACAACGCCCATGCCGTTGATGACCTTATCCATCGCTTCATCCAGCGCGGTCATCAACCGGCAAGCGGCTGCGAACGATTTTTGATATTGCAGGAGGTTGATACCCTCATCATTCAAATCTACGCCGGATACGCTGTCACGGCTGGTGTTAATCTCATCCGCCGCCGTTGCATAAGTTTCGTAGATTGTGGAAGTCGTGTTGATATGCGAACCCAGCACACCCTCCATGTTGGAGTAACAGCTCTCCAAATTTCCCTGATAAATGTTCGATGTGGCAACTGTGCTATCAATCTTCCCCTGACCCAATGTCAACCCCGTAACCGGCTGACCCGCCGGATCCGTAATCTGGATATTCGTGATAAGGTCGCAAAGCACACCGTTATCAATATCACCATTTTGGGCGGTCAATTCTATTGTATCGCCGTCAATCACCACATCATAACCGGTCAGCTTCGCTCCCAAATTGGCCAGCGTATCACTGGCATTCGCGCCGGCGTTAAAAGTCACCTCCAACGTATGCTCCTGATTCATGCTGTCCAGATAGGTGACCTGTGCTTGCAACGGCGTACCATCCGCAACGCCATTCTGTGTCAATGTACCGCTCACAAACGACGTATCATTCGGACGAACAATATCTGTGGCTTTATAAGTATATGCTTCATTCAAAATATTGAGGAAGCGGTTGATATTATCGTTTTCCGTACTGCCCGCATTCGGCTTCGTGGCAGGCACAATTGATGTTTCACCGGTCTGCCATTTCTCGGAAACTGAAATATTGGATGCGGTAATCAACTTAGTCGGAGCATCCGGATTGTCTCCATCCGCCACAAACAGATTGCCTGCGCCCTTAACACCCAGATCAGCAAGCGACTCTCCATTGGCATTCGTAGTATTGACACGATTCATCTCGGTTGCCAGCTTATTGGCCAGCATGTCCAGAGAGCGCATGTAATACGGGATACCGCGGATATTACTATAAGCAGCATCCGTGCTGAATTCCCCTGCGCCGACCAGCATCTGGCGAGTCGATTCCAGAGAACCATAACCCATGCCGTTTTCTATCCGGCCATCATTGGATACAACCGCCGCCGTTGCCTGCTGATTACCGAAAGAAACCTGCGCGCCGGCATCCAGTTCCATACTCGTAATGTTAAACGCATTTGCACCGGAATTGGTCGACACCATGCTGATGCCGGACGTCGTTCTCTTTATCGAAAACGCTCCGTTAAAATAGTTGTTTAAGGCCGTCTCAAGGCTTTGCAGCGTATCATCCCGCGCTGTCTGAATTGCCTGCTCGGTTGTATCTGCCGGCGGAGTCACTGTAAACTGAAGCTGTACGCTCTGCTGCACGCCCTTATCGTCCGTATACTTTACCGTAATATTCTGTGTGCCGCCCGGTATATTTTCGCCAAAGGCCAAACTGCTGAGTGTAAACTTCGACTTCGTGTCGGAGGTTTGAACGTCGTCCGGATCAAACAGTTCACTAATATTCAGGCGCTTCTGTTCGTCGCCCTCCACCAATTTCAGTTCTGCACGGCTGATGCCGTCAATGAGCGTCTTTCCGGGCTTGCCAGTCGTTGCATCCACCATTTTGATGGTCAGCTTTTCGACCTCAAAACCTGCGCCGAGATTTTCCTTTCCGTAGGTAACATCAATTTTCATGTACTCGGAAAGGGTATCAATCAAAGTGTTGCGCTGGTCGCGCAGTTCCAGCGCGGAATCCCCGTTGATATCCGCAATACGAATCTGCTCGTTCAGATTCTGAATCTTTTCGAGCACATTATTCGTATCCTGAATATCCTCATCGTACTGCTGCAGAATATTATCATAAACCTGCTGGATCTTGGATGCGCTGGAATTGAGCAGCGTGCACAGATCCTGTGCCGATTCACGCATCAGCGTTTCAAATTCCTGCTCACCCACATGGCTGCCCAACTCGCTAATCCGGCCGAACAAGTCCTGCAGCTGCGTCACAATGCCCTCTTTATCGACATTGTTGATGACGCTTTGCAGCTGATCGAGCACGTTGAGCGTCGAGTCGGTCGAGCCGACGCTTGCCATTTCCTTACGGAAACGGATATCCAGATACGGGTCACGCAACTGCGATACGCCCGCGAGCAATACGCCCGAACCAACCGAAGCCGAGCTGCTGGAATGGTACAGTCCCGAACCATTGGTAATAAAGCTGTACTGATCTAGCTGCTGACGGGTATATCCCGGCGTATTGATATTGGAAATATTCTGTCCGGTTACATTGAGCGCCATCTGACTGGCGATCATGCCCAGACGCGCTACTGTAAACTCACCAAAAGTCGCCATATTGGCGGTCCCTCCTCTTTTCAGTCATGCATGGAAATCCGTGTGCGCACCGCTGACGGTAGCCGTATGCTCCTTCGTCTGCACCGGATCAAATCCCAGTTTGGTCATCATGCCTTCCACTTCATGCAGGCTGCATTCCAAAGCAGAGCGTGCTACCTCGGCCGCGCTTTGCAGCACACGGTACTGTGCGCTCAGTGCCTCGCCTGCGGCCTTGATTTCCTGACGCATCACTTCATCCTGTACATGCTCCGGCAGCTGTGACAGCCGCACATTCTCCAGCCCCAGCTCCGTCTGGAGCTTGATCCTGCGCTGATCCGCGTTGCGCAGCGCCAGAGACAGCGCCTGCTCCCGTTTCATGCACTCACCCAGCTTTTCCAGATCATCCGTCCGCACAGCAGAAGCAACATCCTTTTGTGCCGTCGTCAGATCCTCCAGTGTGCGTGTGAGATCACGAATCAGTTTCAACATATCCTGAAAGCCGCCCGCCATCAGCACACACCTCCCAACAGCATGATCTGTGCCGTCAGACTGTCAATGTTGATCTTATAATCGCCGTTTAGTACTTGCTGCCGCACCTGCGGCACCTCTTCAGATTGCTGCGTCCGCACCTCCTGCGAGAGACGGCTGGACAACTCCAAGGAAAAGCGCTGTTCCTGAGAATAGTGCGCGGTCTTCAACTCCACGCTATCATATTGTCCGGAAGAGCGGTACTGCCCCTCCACACTTTCCATTTGCATGTGTGGCCTCTGGAGAGGGGTCATTCCTCCTGTTTTCGAAACCATCATCATCGGTCAACTCCTCTGTTCCTCATTACTACCACATAGCCTTTGTTGCTACAGATATTTATTTTATCGGAAAGAAATAAAAAAAAATAAGCGTTAAACCGCATTTTTTGTTTAACGCCTATTTTTAATTGCAAGGAACTGGTATTACCTGTGTGAATTGCTTAAATGCCTTACCAGAACACCGGCGATATTTTCGCAAGACGCCTGCTGCATCACCGCGCCGATATTATGCGCAACCATCGGCATACCGTAAACCACGCAGGAATCCTTATCCTGTCCAATCGTATACGCACCCTGCTTGCGCATTTCCAGCAGACCCTTGGCGCCGTCGCTTCCCATGCCCGTCATGATGATGCCCACCATATGGCACCGGACATTTTGCGCCATCGACAGAAACAGCGCGTCCACCGACGGGCAATGTCCGCTGACCTTTTCTCCCGGCAGGCAGGACACCGTATATCTGGTGCCGTTGCGCACCACGCGCATCTGCTTATCGCCCGGCGCAATCAGCACCCGGCCACGCACGATTTCATCTCCGTGCTCCGCTTCCTTGACCTTCATCTGACAAATACGGTCCAGTCGTTCCGCATACATCTGCGTAAATCCGGGCGGCATATGCTGCACGATGACCATGCCCGGAATATTCGCAGGCAGACGGCGCAGCACCTCCAGCGTCGCTTCCGTGCCGCCGGTCGACGCACCGAGACCGATAATCACATCGGTCGGCACCACACCCATTTTCAGCGGCAGCGACGTAGTCCGGCTTGCGGACAGGTTGGGCCGCAGCAGCGGACGGCGGACCCTTGCGCACGAGGCCACTACAATTTTATTGGCCAGTGCTTCAATAAACCGGTCGTTTCCGTCCGTACCGTCCGGCTTTCGTACAAAATCCACCGCGCCGACCGCCATTGCATCAAAAACGCGCAGATTCAAGGACGAAACCAGAATAATCGGAATCGGATGGACCGGCAGAATATCCTTTACAAAATCTATACCATTCATACCCGGCATTTCCACATCCAGCGTCATCACGTCCGGATGGAGGATGGGGAGCTTTTTGCGGGCATCCATCGCGTTGAACGCCTCCCCCACCACCTCAATATTCGGATACCGCGACAACCCATTCTGGATGATGCGGCGCGCAAGCATTGAATCATCTACGATCATCACACGAATCTTCTTCGTGTCAAAACTCATTGTTCCCATCCTTTCAAACCTTTTGGAACGTCGCCGGACGCAGGATATGATACGGACTTTCCTTGCTGATATTCTCCGAATGACCGATCAGCAGATATCCCCCCGGATTGGTCGCATCGTAAAACCGCTGTATCAAGGCATCCTTTGTCGGCTGGTCAAAATAGATCATAACATTCCGGCAGAAAATCACATCGAATTTGAGTTTGAACCGGATCGGATCCATCAAGTTAAAGGTGCGGAAAATCACGTTTTTGCGAATTTCCGGCGTCACTGTATAGAGCCCGCTGCCATCGTCCCGCTTGAGAAAATACTTTCTTCTCCATTCGGGCGGAATATCCGCCGGCAGCTCATACGCAGGGTCCTTGGCTTCCGCCAGCGCCCTCTGGGAGATATCGGTCGCCAGCACGCGGGTATCCCATGCCGCAGCCTTTGTACCGAAATACTCCTTGATGCACATGGAAATGTTATATGGCTCTTCGCCGGTCGAACAGCCGGCACTCCAGATCGAAAGCACCTTTTGGCGGTCGTTTCGTCTGGTAATCTCCGGCAGGATCGTTTTCATAAAGAAGTCATAGTGATCCTTTTCACGCATGAAGTAAGTATAATTTGTCGTCAGCTTATTGATAACAAACTCAATCTGCTCCTTATCCTTTTTATTGAGCAGATCATCCACAAAATCCTTAAAACTGGTATAGCCCTGCGCCTGCAGGGAGGCGGACAGCCGGCTGTTGATGAGCAATCGTTTCTGTTTCAGGTTAATCCCGTAATTGTCCTGCATAAAGCGAACCATCCGTTGGAAATCCGAATCAGATAACTGCATCATATCTCAACACCCCTTTGCATGTATTTTACAAAACTGTTTTTCAGCTTTGCAGCAGCAACGGACAATCCAGAACCAACATGGTGCCCGACCCGTCCGGCATAGCGCACATGCCCGAAACATACTTCTGCGCATTGTGTGCCGGCATCGGCAAGATGGTTTCCACCGGGATGTCAATGATTTGATTGACCGTATCTACCAGAATGCCAATCTGCATATCGTTTACATTCAGAACAATGATGCAATCCGTATCAATCGGCATAAGGCTCAGCCGCAGACGCATATCAATGATCGGGATGGTCTGTCCGCGCAGATTGATGATTCCGCGCACATAGTCCGGCACCATAGGAATTCTGGTGACAGGATAATTGGTGATGATTTCAATGACGCTTTCCGCTTCGATACCAAACATCAGGTTATCCGTTTGGAAGGTGAGATATTTTTTGGTTACAGTTTCGTTTAATTCTTTTTTATCCAGTTCAGCCGCCTGCTTCTCTTCCGTGGCAAACAGCATATTTTCATCAGACATGTTTGATTCACTCCTTCTCCGGCATGCGTTTGACGATTAATAGCCCGCAAAACCGGTATTTGATGTAAGCAGGCTGGCAACATCCAAAATCAAACTGATATTGCCGTCTCCCAGAATGGTGCATCCTACAATACCCGCTTCCTTGATGCCGAAGCTGTTCAGATACGTCGGCAGCGGCTTGATGACCACCTGCTGCTCGCCAAGCAGCTCATCAACAAACAGGCAGTAGGAATTTTCGCTGGTTTCGACCCAAACGAAAATGCCGTCGTCCGTTTTGCTTGCCTTCGGCTCCAGACCGTACAGTTCATGCAGCCGCACGACCGGATAAAAATTGTCCATTTTGCTAATCATTTCGCCCTGCATCGCATCATGGATGATATCCGACTCCGACGCATTGAAGGACTGACGGATGTTTTGCAGCGGGATGGTGAAAATCGAATCGCCGACAGCGACTTCCATGCCGTCCATAATCGCGGTGGTGAGCGGGATTTTCAGCGTCGTGCAGGTTCCTTTGCCAAATTCGCTGGTCATCAGCACGATACCGCCGACCGACTCGATATTCTTCTTTACCACGTCCATGCCGACGCCGCGGCCGGAAAATTCCGTAACCTCCGTATTGGTGGAGAAGCCCGGCATCATCAGGAAATTCAAAATCTCGCGCCGGCTGTAATCCGTATCCGGGTTGGCGATGCCCTGCTTGATGGCCTTGCGCAGAACCGCATCGCTGTCCACGCCTTGGCCGTCATCCTCAATGCGGATGATAACTTCGCTGCCCGTATTCTGCGCGGACAGGATGATTTCACCCTCCGGATTTTTGCCTGCGGCAATACGCATTTCCTCATTCGGCTCAATACCATGGTCCATGGAGTTACGGACAATGTGCATGATAGGGTCGCTGATTGCATCCACAATCGTCTTGTCGATTTCCGTGTCCTCACCGATGATAGTCAGGTTGGCACGGCGGCCCAGCTTCTGGCCCATATCACGAACGATACGGCGCATTTTCTGGAATGTACCGGAAACCGGCACCATGCGCAGCGACATGGAGATGTCCTGCAATTCATCGGTCAGCTTGCGCAGCTGACGGGCAGACTTATTGAAGTTATCCAGCTTGGCAGCGTCGATTCCACGCAAATCCGGCGACGCGGTCACCATGGCCTCAGTGATGACAATTTCACCCACCACAGCCATCAGCTGGTCGAGCTTGGACAGATTAACGCTAATCAGGCTCTGCTTAATCTGATGATGCGCCGGATTCTGTGTGTTGCTCGTATCCGCCTTCGCGCTCTCTGCTGCCGGCTCCGCTTTCTTTTTCGCCGCCGGAGCCGCAGACTCTGCGGCATGTTCCGCCTTAGCGGGTTCGCTTGCCGGCGCTGCCGGCGCCGCCGGAGTCTCAGCCGCCGGCTCCTCGTCGATTTCCTGATAGGTTTTGATAAAGCCCAGACCGCTTACCACATGGATGGCCTGCTTACGGTCATCGTCCGTGCTGAAATGCATCACAAAACCGTTTTCCGCAATGGATTCGGACAGCGACGGGTCATTTTCCAACCCTTCCGGCTCATAGGTGAAATCGTTCAGGCACTGATCCTTCACATCGTTGACCGCCATGAACGCGCGCAGGTTCTCCATCCCGCAGCCTTCATCCAAAAAGACGCGCAGCGAATACCGGTTATTGGCATCCGAATGGCTGGCCTCCGCCGCAGGAGCGGCCTGCGCGGGCTGTGCTCCCGCCTGCGCCTGCGCCGCGGCTGCCTCCCCGTTAATTTTGTCGATGAACATATTAATTGTATTCAGGAAATTGTCGATATTGTTAGAAAGAGGTTCGCCGTTTTCGATCTTGCTTACTTCATTGCGGAAGTAATCAATCGATTTGAACAGCAGGTCAAACAACTGCGGCCGATCCTGTTCCGGAACAACCTCCATCGTTTTTTCACGAATCAGATAGAACAGATCCTCGATCCGATGCGCAATCGTCATCAGAGGTTCAAATTCCATCATTGCCGCAGAACCCTTCAGGGTATGCATGATACGGAAGATTTCATTTACATCATCTTCCGAAAGCGTGTCCGCCTGTTCGGCCGACAACATAATATTATCAAGCTGTTCCAGCAGTGTATTTGTTTCATACAAGTACATTTCCAGAACGCTATCGCTGTTATTTTCCATAAAATAAACGCCGCCTTTCTGAATTTTTGAATAACCATGTTTATTATTAATTCGACCAAATGCGGCAGGAATTAAGACAACTTACAAAACATTACAGAAATTTCTATGGAAACGGAGCCTTACTATGCCAAACATTACAAGCGTGACCAATCCCGTTCCGGGGCAGGAAGGCAATACATACCGGTCCCCCATCACGCCAAATGACACACAAATACAAAATATCCCCGATCCCACGCGGGTAGGCCGCGCAGATGCGCGGTCAGACCGTCAGGACACAGCCAATATGGATGTCGGGCGTCGTTACGACTCCTATTTTCAAACATTTCTGCAAGCGCTGCGTTCCTCCGGTTCCATCACGGAAACCGCCGCACGCTTTCTGATTGCCCATTCGGGCACGCTGGTGCTCTCCGGGCTGTCCGATGGCATTGCGCAGGAGCTTGCCCAGTTTATGCAGATGCTCAGTGTTGGCCCGGAAGAGCTGCTCTCGCTGCTGCAAAACCAGCTGTCCTCCGGCGCCCGCTTCAGCGGAAAGCTGTTTGATGCGCTGCGGGATGTTTTACAGCACAGTCCGTCGGCTGGTTTGAAAAACGATATTTTGCAATTCCTCAAACGGTTTAACGATTTTTCGTCCACCTCCCATATTGAGCGCAACTTGCAGCGTACTATCCAGCAAATGACATGGTTTATGCCCAGCCGCTTCAGCAGCACACTGGAAGGCCATGCCTCCCAGCTGGAACAGCTGCTGGCACAGGGGGACCGGACCGGTGTGTTGCATCTGATGCAGGACACCATTCTCCCCTTCCTGTCCGACTATGTTTCCCAGATGCACGACCGCGGCATCGCGCGCAGCCTGCTGAGCCTGCTGATTCTGGATATTGCCCGCTACGAAAACGGCAACCCGCAGTCCATGCTGCAATCCTTCTACCAGCTGCTCGGCTACTCCTCGATGAAGGAGCATTTTGGTCAGATGGACAGCAAGCAGCTCATCCATCTGCTACAGGAAAGCGCCGCTTCCATCAACAATACGCAGAACCCTGTTGCCGACCACCTCTCCCTGATGTCTGCCGCCGCCCTGCGCAGCGAAGGCAATGCGGAGCTTCGGCAAACCTTTCAGGCACTCATTGATTCCGTTCTGGTCAATCAGAGCGTCTACATGCCGCTGGCGCACGCCATGCTGCCGGTGGAGATGGACGGCAGGATGATGTTCTCCGAGCTGTGGGTCGACCCCAACGCGGAAGACGAAAACGGTTCGTTCTCGCAGGAGAAGTCCATGCGCCTGCTGCTCAAATTCGATATCCAGGAGCTTGGCATGTTCGATTTGGTGCTCACCTACCATGACGGCACTGTGGACGCCTCCCTGCACTGTCCGCCCCATCTGGAAAAATTCACCGAGCAGTTTGAAAAGAAAATGGCGTCTCTGGCCGAACAGGAGGGACTGAAGGCGGCAACCATGCGCGCTTCTCCCATGGCGCAGCCGCTCGCCATTTCCGAGGTGTTCCCAAAAATTTTTGAAAGGAAGGACAGCATCAATGTCGCAATATGATGGCAGTCGCAAGGCGATAGCCCTGCAATATGAAAACGGCTCGCCGGCGCCCGTCGTGGTCGCCTCCGGCATGGGCTATCTTGCCGAAAAAATCGTCGAGGTGGCTGCGGAAAACGGCGTCCCGATTTATGAGGACACATCGCTTGCCACGATGCTTTCTCAGCTGCAGCTCGGACAGGAAATCCCGGAATCATTATATCGGTTCATCGTGGATATTTATGTATATTTCCTGCATTTTGACCCCAACAACCCGCAAAAGCCGCGCGTTCCGGCTTCCAAAGAAACCGCGGCACACGCAAAGGAGGCAACTGAAACATGAGCCGAAAAGGACCAGAGGAGGAAAAATTCGTCTTTCTGGACGATAACCATCAAACGCTGGCCAGCGCCGTGCTGCTCGGACAGCAGGGCCAGACCAAAACATTCCGTCTGACCTATGCCCCGAACTGCGATTTGCAGTCGCTCTCCTCTTTTAATGTCATGAGCGTCAATTCCACCGAGTTCATGGCTTGGCACGGAAAGGTGCAGCAGATTCGCGGCAACAAGGTCGATTTTATCGCGGAGGAGCGGATCGATTCGCGTCTGCGCAGGCAATTGCGCATCCCCATGGCGTTCCGTACCTATCTGTATCCGCTGCATGGCCGCTCCACCCGCCTGCCGATTATCAGCAAGGATATCAGCTGCGGCGGTATGGCCTTTCATTGCGTCACCCCACTCGAGGACGGGGCAAAATACGAAATTGCTCTGCCCTGCACCGAGCCGCCGATCATCGTCCGGCTGGAGGTGATCCGCACCATTTCAAAAGAAAAGAACTTATACGCCGGTCAGTTCATGGATATTCTTCCGCAGGAAGAAGCAATGGTTCAGGAAAGTATTTTTGATTACGACCTGCACCATCACTCTGCATAGGCGACCGCTAATCCAAAAGAAAAGGTGTTGTAAAGCATATGATGCACTTCAAAAAATCTTCTTTCCCCTTCGGGAAGCGCATTTGCGCGTTTATCCTCTGCCTATGCATGCTGGCAGGCCTTCTGCCCGCCATTACCCCCTCCGCACAGGCAGCGGAATCCAATTATTATCTGGACAGACTGGTGTCCTGGGACATCATGCGCGGCGACCAGAACGGTAATCTGGAGCCGGAGCGCTCCATCACCCGCGCAGAATTTGTCACCATGCTCAATCGTACCTTCGGCTACACCAAAACCGGCGCCCAACCGTTCAGCGACGTCACCTTGGGCGACTGGTACTATGACGATATCAGTGCGGCCTATACCGCAGGATATTTTCAGGGCACCTCCAAATCGACCGCTTCGCCTAACGCAACGCTGACGCGCGAAGAAGCGGCCACCATGCTGTGCCGCAACCTGATGCTGCAGCCCCTCTCCGGCGAGAACCTGTCCTTTACGGACGGTCGTCTGGCCAGCAGCTGGAGCCGCGGCTATATCAAGGCCGCAGCAGAAGAAGGCATTCTGCGCGGCGATCCGGACGGCAGCTTCCGTCCGCTCGACAATATCACCCGCGGCGAAGTCGCCATCATGCTGGTGCGCGTGATCGGCACCCCCATTCAGGAGCCCGGCACCTACTCAAACAGTGTCTCCGGCAACCTGATGGTTTCCTGCTCGGGCGTTACCCTTGAAAATATGACCATAACCGGCGACCTGTATATCACGGGCGGCGTTGGTCTGGGCTATGTCACGCTGAGCAATGTCACAGTATACGGTAAGATTATCGCCAGCGGCGCAGGCGAAAGCAACAAGGGCGATTGCAGCATCATTTTGAAAAACTGCACTGCCCCGGAAATGATTGTTGATAGCCCCACCAACCAGTACGTCACCATCCGCACGGTCGGCAACACCGATATTGATAAGGTGTATGTGCGTACCGATACCTATCTGGAAGGCAAATCCACCGGACGGCACGGCTTCCAGTATATCGAAGTCGACGGCGAGACCGGCACGCGGCTGGATTTGGCCGGCAACATCCACGAGGTTGTTGCCATGTCCCCGGAATCCGAAATCAACGTCGGCAGCGGCACGGTTGAAAAAATGACCATTGATGAAAACGCGGTTGACTCCACTGTTTCCATCGCCCAGGGCGCGGTTGTCGAAGAACTCAACCTGGATACCGGTACGACCGTGACCGGCGAGGGCGACATCGCCACCCTGAACGTCAACGCACCGGGCTGCAAGGTGGATATGCTGCCGGATGACATCAACATCCGTCCCGGCATCACCGCCGACATCAACGGCATGACGATGGACAGCACGCTGGCCGACCAGATTTCTGACTATCCCCGTATTTTGAGCGGCTATCCGCGTATGGATGACGTTGCACCGACACAGGCGGAAGCCTCCTTCATGACCAATAAGCCCGGCACACTCTACTGGGCGGTCCGCCTGAGCGGCGACGGCCCGCTCGCTGCCAGCGACCTGATCAAGCCGCCTACCTATGGCGCGAATATCGTCAAAAACGGCAATCTGGCTGTAAGCGATGCAAACACATTGCTTTCTCAGGTCATCAACGGCTTGGAGATTGATACCTCCTATGTTCTGTCCGCGGTGCTGGTGGATACCCGCGAGGACCAGAGCCTCGTCAAGAGCGTTTACTTCACCACGCCGGACAACAGCAAGCCGGATTTCGCATCCGGCTATCCGAAGGCGGCTACGATTGAGGATACTTATGTTGACTTTGACGTAGCAACCACCAAGACCTGCACCCTTTACTGGGCCATCTATAAAAAGGGGATGGCCGCTCCCACAGCGAATGACTTCAAGGACGGCTCGCTGAGCGGCGCCATTGACTCCGGCAGCCGCAAGATGATCCGCAGCGAAGAGGACAGCATCCGCATGGGCGACATACTGGAAACGGCGAAAAATGCACTTGCCGAACTGACCGAGTACGACGCCTATTTCTTCCTGACCGATAGCATCAATGATTCGGCCGTGAAAAAGGTCTCGGTCACCACCGCCGACCGTACCCCGCCGGAATTTCTCAACAACTATCCTCGCATCAGTAAGATTGATAAAACTGAGCTGACCGGTGAGGCGGCCATCAATGAGGACGGCACGGTTTACTGGGCTATCGTCAAGCATGGCACGGATTACCCGGTGGAAAACGCAGCGCTGTCCGATGATGATGCCAAGGAGCTGGACAAAAAGCTTCAAATTCAGGGCGGCATGTACGCGCTCAAGAGCGGTTCATTCACCGCTCAGGAAAACGCCGCCACCTCGTTCAATATGAACGGTCTGGAGGCGGAAACCGCCTATGATATCTATTTTGTAGCCGAGGATGACTCCGGCAACCTGTCTGACATCAAGGTGCTCGAAAATGCCAAGACACTCGACACCAACGCACCGGAGCTGGTGGAACTGCGCTTCTCCGAAGCCAACGATGAAGGCACCCCGCTTGCGGATACCGACATCACGCTGGTGTTCACCGAGGATATTTACAGCACCCAAACCAAGATGTCCCTGATTGAAATGTATGAGTCCGATGAATCGGTGTTTGACATTGCAGGCAGCAAGGACGATCAAACCGTCACTTGGGCAGAAGTCATCGACGCTATGTTTCGTCTTGACAATCTGGACATCACCGACCCGGACAAAAAGGTTCCGCTGAATCTCGGTGCGCTCACCGGCAAGGAGAACATGGAGGTTTCCCTCAACGAGGACGGCCAGACCGAAGTAACCTTCCACAATGTGGCTCTGAATCTGCTCAGCGGCACCCAATATCAGTTTGTGCTCAACTTTATCACCGACTCCTCGAACAACAACATGGCACGGGATACCAAATCTGAGCAGTTCCGCGTCATGGATGCGCAGGTTGACTTCAACGAGCTGGATGTTACCGCCAAGCCGAATGGCAACGACACTGCGGACGCTGTTTTCTCCATGGTGCCCTATGCCGGCAGTACTGCCAACGCTTCGGACAACACCCGCTATGACGTGATTATTGCATCGGATACCGCGATTGCTTTCGACCTGTACCGGCGAGATTACGGCAGCAATGGTAAGTGGGATAAAGTTGGCACCGATCTCACCATCAGCAGCTCTGCATCCGAAAAATGGTCCGGCTTCAGCTACAATGTCTATGTTGATCGCATCGACGATATTGCGAAATATCCGCGTCTGACCTCTCTGACCACCGGTTATGAATATGCAATACGGCTGACATCGGTCAACCTGATTACCGATCCTGATAAATGGGACTCCACCATTCACCTGTATATTTTCTGTGTGGCCGGCACTGCAACCAACCTGTCCAACCTGCAAAGCAACGGCCTGCGGGAATCGCAGTGGCAGGATTATGTGGTCGAGCAGAAAAAGGTGTCTTCCATCGGCAACCCGGCAGATTTCACCATTGAAATCATCCGCTCTAACCAGAGTGCACCAAACTTCAACAAGGGATATCCGCGTATCTCTCCCGGCGACTCCCTCACCACTGTGAGCTATCAGCTTGACCGTGCGGGCGACGTATACTATGTTGTCGCGCCGAGGACCTCTCTCTATCCGGTGAATAAAGATGGTGACATTGCCGACACGCAATATGCTGATCCTTGGAACAATGACAACAGATATGACGTTACCGGAGACCCCGCTGCTATTGACGACCATATCATCAATCTGGGTTTGTTAGATGATACGGAAGAATCCGCAGTCAAATGTCTCCCGGAGGGCAAGCGCAGCATGAACCTGTCCTCTCCTCAGTACACGCAGATTATGAATCCCGCTTCGCTGGATTCCTCGCGCTATCGCACCGGCAAGGTAACGTATTCCGGCAGCGGCACGCAGGAAATTCGGATTGAGAATCTGGAAGCCAATTCCCAGTATTATATCTATTTTGTCTTGCAGGGTTCGTATAAAGACCCGTCTGAAGTGCTGTGCTACAAGTTCTCGACAACGGATGTGTCATCTCCGGTATTGGTGGCAAGAGCAAATAACAGCAACGATGCTTACTACACCGTTACGTCCCCCACAAACGGCACCATTTCCGCAGAAACCTATTGGTTCCTGTATAGTGAAGGCACTGGCGGTTATCCCTCAATCCTTGACACGCCAATTACCTCTGCCAGCAAACCAACAACATATCTCGCGGCCATGAAAAACTCAAAGATTAACGATCTTCTTTCGTCTGAGGACAAAATGACTTTGTGGAATAATCTGACCGGTATGGGCAACACTTTCGACCAGTCTCAGTCCAGCAGCAAGCTGATGACAGACGTAACAAATTCCCCCGGCGAAACAAACAGTAATTTCATTGACTCAACGCTATTGTTGTCCAACAACTCCTATGTTCTTGTTGTTGCAGCCAGAAACGTGCAGGGCGGCGACCCCGTATTCAGTGCGGTCGGCGGCATCCATCTGGTCAACACCAATGGTCCCCGCATCACTAACATAACCACCATTCCCTCTTCGGAAACCGGCATTACGAGTTATTTTTCTGGAGATGTCGTCATTCAATTCGATGCGGATTTGTATATCGAAACCTCCACCAATGATAAACAGCTATACCAATCCGAATTTACGACCCAAAACGATGCCGCTTTCCAAGCCGGCGGTTATGGCTGGATAACCAATGTTTCCAGAAAAGCCATCAGTATCCGTTGTACTCAAGCAAATGAAGGCGCAATACTTGATATTGTACCTAAAGACAAAAAAGGAGAAGAGTGTTCTCCCTTTACAACCGAAGGCGGCTATAATGCCGCATTGGACCCAATCTCTCTGCGTCTGGAAAAAGTGACTACTGTGGCTGATGATGGCACGCAAAACTCTCGTTTCCAGTTTGTTATCAACGCCCGCGGCACGGACTGGGACGGCCAGACCTCGCAAGTCGACACCCAGTAAACCCGTACAAAAAAAGAAGCCCTCACGGGCTTCTTTTTTTGCACTTTTTCCAATTACCTTTAATTTTACTTTAATCCTGCCGATATAAGATATATACTGTAAACAGAATATTGCATACAAAATCTTTCCGAAAGGAGAATGCAGAGTGAGCGCCGTTTGGGAATTTTTGGAGAACTTTTATGCAGGTGTTTATGTAGCTGATATGAATACGTATGAATTGATATACATGAATGCCAAAGCACGAAAATGGTTTAAAATCGCCAGCCCAGAGGACTATAAAGGGCAAAAATGCTATTCTGTTCTACAAAATTTCCCTATGCCTTGCCCTTTCTGCACCAATACGCAGCTCATTGACGATCAGTTCTATGAGTGGGATTATTATAACCCTGTCGTCAACAAAACCTTTCATCTGAAAGATTATATCATCCAGCATGAAGGGCGAAAATACCGCATCGCAATTGCCATCCCTGATGATGCGGTTCTCAACGCCGGCAGTGCGGTCGATGAGAATGGCGTCGAAATAAATCCGGACTTTTTTATCAACAAATGCCTGATGGCTACGCACTCCTCGTCCGACCCATCGGTATCTCTCGAACTGATGCTGCAATACATCGGCTCGCAGCTTGGCTGCAAAGATATTTTTCTCTATGAGCGGATGGATAATGGAGAATTGCACAGCACCTACCACTGGGCTTCCACATCCTCCGACCACCCGCTGAACCTGCATTTGGAGGTCGAATACCCCCAGCATTTGCAAAGTCTGTACCGCAATGAAGTACTGATTTTCAGTGACAGCGACGAACGCTTGCCCAATCCCATTCAGTTCTCTTCCCAACCGGACTTTGCAGACATTCATACACTTGTCCTGTCCCCTGTGCTTTCCAAAGGACGAATCATCGGACTGCTGCGGTTGGATAATCCCACCGTAAAGCAAATCCGCAGCATATCCGGCACGATTAAAGTATTGTCCCATTTTATTGGCTCCATCCTGCTTCGCCGTGATCTGATGGCCCATCTGGAAGAGCTGAGCTATCATGATTCCATGACACAGCTGCTCAACCGACATGCCCTCAACCGCTATATCAGCAGCGAGGAATACAAAAATCACAAAACGCTCGGCTTGATTTATTGCGATTTGATTGGTCTGAAGCGTATCAACGACAATCTGGGACATACCAACGGAGACCGCCTGATTTTGCAGGCTTCCCACATTTTGACTGAATTGTTTTCTCCCAAAAATGTTTACCGCATCGGCGGAGACGAATTTTTGGTGGTTTGTCAGGATATCACCCAAAAGGTTTTGGAGGAACAGGTGGAACAGCTTCGTACCCGTGTTGCGCAAGACAACTGCGCGCTGTCCATCGGCAGCACATGGTCGGGTTCGGTCGAGGATGATTTTTCTCAGCTCCTGACGCTGGCTGACGACAGCATGTATCGCGACAAGCTCGCCTATTATGAGAACCAGCAGACACATGAGCCGCACATCGAATCCTCTCAGTCCACGGCTTTTCAGGCTTTCCTGCAAAACTATTATTTTGATGCCGAAACCTTCTTCCATTCCATTGCAATGCCGGAAGCGCCGTTCTACCTGTATTGCGGCGACGTCCAGCGCAATATTTATTACATTTCGGACAATCTGCGGGACACCTTTAATTTTGACAGCAATCTTGTCTACGACTTTGTCGGCCTGCTGGAGCAACGCATCTATGAACCGGACCGCCAGATCCATATCAAAGACTCGCAAGCCATGTTCCGCGAAAAACGCACCACCCACAGTATCCGCTACCGCATCTTTGATAAAAACGGCCAGTTGGTCTGGATACATTGCCGCGGGATTCTCACATGGGATGAGCAAAATAATCTGCCGCTTTTTTTCTCCGGCAGTATGATTAGCTTAAAAAACGAATCCGAAGTGGACCCTGTCACCGGTCTGTTAAACCTATCCTGCGCCCTGAAGGATTTGGAAACTCTTTGCCGCCGACAGTCCAAGCTCCTGCTCTTGTGCTTCCATCTGCGGAATTTTTCCGATATTAACTTATCTTTAGGCCGTAACACCGGCGACGCCATGCTCCGTGAAATTGCCAACCGCATGGAAATGGAATTGGGCGAACAGTTTTCGTTTTTCCGGCTGGACGGCGTGCATTTTCTCGTGCTCACACAATTGGATTACGATGCCCGCGTGCTGTCCGATACCATCCGCCAAATCGTCCTTGATGTCTATCGGCGCAACGGGATTCATATTATGTATCCCTGTGCCATCGGCATGTTGCATGCTCCGCAGGACGGCAACGCCCCGCAAGAGCTTATCGACAACGTCCTGTTTGCAACACAAAACGCCAAGAAATCGCCTTCTACGGATTTTGTCGAATTTTCCAACTACATCTCCAAAGGGTACCGTGAGCAGACCGACATCAGCATGGCGCTTAACTACTGCGTAAACCACGGTTTTCAAGGGTTCCGGATTACTTTTCAGCCGCAAATCAAAGCGGATACCGGTACCATCTTCGGCTGCGAAATCCTGCTTCGATGGAGCAATCACGGGCAGGATATCCCCCCCTCTAAATTCATCCCCATTCTCGAACAGGTTGGGCTGATTGTGCCGGTCGGGAAATGGCTGGTCACGCAAATCATGCAGGCCAGCCAGGAGCTGATTCTGCGCGCACCCAATTTGAAAATATCCTTTAACGTCAGCTATCTGCAAATTCTGGACCCGTCCTTCTTTGATTATATTCAAAATGCCATGCTTTTATATGGTATTCCCGGACGCAACCTGATGATTGAGTTGACGGAAACACATTTCGATGAAATGCCGGATTATTTGGAGCACTTCATCGAACAATGTGACAAAGTCGGTATTTCCTTCGTTCTGGATGATTTCGGAAACGCCTACTCCAGCCTGCATATGTTGCTGCAATACCCTGCCGACCTAATCAAGCTGGACCGTACCCTGATGTGTGAGCTCACATCATCTCCCGAAAAGCTAAACTTTATGATGAGCATTATCTACGCATGCCACCGTTTCGGGAAGAAGGTATGCGTGGAAGGCGTGGAAACACAAGAAGAACTACAGATTGTCCGTCAAACCGAATGTGATTATATGCAGGGATATTACTTTTACAAACCGCTTGAACTCCCGGATTTTTGTCGTATTCTGCGAAATGATACTGGTAAGTGTATTGAAACCTGACCCTATTTCTGCGGAAAGGATTATGATTTATGGAAGAATATATGGATTCCATGCATAATTATCTTGGGGCATCTTGCGAGGTGCTGAAGCTGGATAACCGGCTTCTATTTGCCGGCTCTATCCATAAATATGACGACAGCGAGGACGAATTGACCGTTTCCATCCGCAAGGGCAACGAAACACCGCAAGGCATCATTCACCAAACCCCTGTCAAGCTGCATGTGCACAACAATGTGACCATGAACAATGTGCTTTTGCTCTACGGTATGGTCTCCCGCTGCGCAGCCGACTTCTGGGAAATCGCACTCAAGCATTCCTTTTCCTGTGCTGAGCGGCGCAGCAGCTTCCGACAGCCGATTATGATGGAAGTTGCGGTTTATCGCGGTGCGGATGCGGAATCCTCCACGGTTGCACTTTGCAAAACAATCGACATCAGCCTGACCGGTCTGTGCTTCAGCAGTCAGGAATGTTACGTGCAGGGCGAGCAAATCTTTATTTCCTCTTTACAGCTGCGCCGGAATGGACCAATCTATTCCTTTGCATGCACCGTGCAGCGGGTTCAGCCGCTGGAATCCGGAAAAATATGCTACGGATGCAGCTTTAACACAATTTCGGAACGGCAGGAGGATTTGCTCTTCCACGATATGTTCTCGCTTCAAATCAAAGCTTTGAACCGGCAATGACGGTGAACCGTTCACAGTCGTACAGCTGCCGCGATAACCACATATCAACGGCAATCCGCATTTATCTGAAAGGGGACGCTGCGTGAAGCAGCGTCCCCTTTCCCCATAACCGCGCAATATGTAGTATTTTATAAAACACATTCAAGGGGACATAAACCGCACAAAAAGGAAAGAAACAAGCATTTTTGTGCGAAAAGCATAACCAAAACATGCAGCTACCCATATTTCATTGTGCAAAAAAGAAATCTTTTTTGGCTGAAACTGTTATGAATTGCAAAAAACGGTCGATTGGTTACTTATAAATTATTGTTTCCTTTGCGCAATCATTTGTGACACGGGGGAATGAGAAAAATAAACGGGAAGGTGTTATCGTGAAATTAGGGATCGCGCAAAAGCTCGCTTTGGGCATTCTGATACCACTTATTTTGGTACTGAGCGGTATCGGCGTACTGCTTGGCATACAGATTTCCGGCTCAGTGGAGCAAATGATGACGGAAAATCTGACCGCACAGGCGGATTCAGGCGCTCAACAGGTCAATGCATTTTTAAAGCAATATTACGGCGTGGTGGATACCATGATTTGTTCGCCGGACATTGCGGGTCTGGCGGCGGACGACGCCAAAACCACTTTGGACGGCTCACCGTATTTCTCCAGCATGCTTACTGAACTACAGCATATTCAGCAGCAGTATCAGGATACCGTTCTGGGTGTCTGGTTTGCGGATGTTGGCTTACAGGAATTGGTGTATTCCGACAACAGCCGTATCACCTCGGCGGATGTGGATTTTTCCACCCGTGAATGGTATACCCGCAGCGAAGAGGAACAGAAAACCACCGTTACCGGTGCCTATGTGGATGCCGGAACGCAGCAAATGGTCATCAGTGTCGTGGGTCCCATCATGCGCAACAACCGCATGATCGGTGTGGTAGGCGTCGATGTCTCCATAGATCAATTGAGCACCTCGCTCAATTCGGTGAAAGTAGGCGAAACCGGCTATATCACCCTAATCGACTCCTCCAATATGATTATCTACCATCCGGACTCCTCTGTGGTCGGTACAACAATTGAAGAAGCGCAGTATTCCTCGAACATGCAGGAAACCCTTCTCAACCGCAACAGTGTGCAGGGCATGGCATATACCCGCCAGGGGACCTCGTACTATGGCAGCACTGCTACTTTGGACGATATTGGTTACGCTGTATTGGGCATCCTCCCGTCGCAGGAATATGACAGCCATATTGACAGCACTGTGCGCATCATTGTTATCAGCTTTGTTGTCTGTGCTATTCTGCTGGCCATCATCGTCATTCTGCTGGCAATATCAATTATCCGTCCGCTCAAGCGACTGGAAAAGGTTGCGGATCGACTGGCCGATGGCGAATTGAATGTCGATTATCAGGTGAAAGGCAAGGATGAAGTTGCCCGTCTTGGCAAGTCCACGCTGCGCATCGTGGATCGCTTGAAAACCTATATTCAGTATATCGACGAGCTTTCCTCTGTCCTTGACCAAATCGGTCGGGGCAATCTGGTATTCGAGTTGCAGCATGATTATCGCGGCGAGTTTGCCAAGCTCAAGGAAGCGCTGCTGCGCATCCAAAAGAATCTGTCGGAAACCATGTCCAGCATTTCGATGTCTGCGGCACAGGTTAACATGGGTGCGGATCAAATTGCAAGCGGCGCACAGGCGCTGGCGCAAGGCGCAACCGAGCAGGCCTCCTCGGTTCAGGAGTTGTCCAGCACTGTGCAGGCCTTGAATGACAAGGTCACAGTGGGTGCAGAACAGGCCGGCCAGATGATTGAGCAGCTCAACGAGGTCAAGACCCAGATGAACACCAGCAACGGTCAAATGCAGGATATGCTCACCGCCATGCAGGATATCAGCCGTCATTCCAACGCAATCGGTAAGATCATCAAGACCATTGATGACATTGCATTCCAGACGAATATTCTGGCGCTGAATGCCGCCGTAGAGGCCGCTCGCGCAGGTGCGGCAGGCAAGGGCTTTGCCGTTGTCGCTGATGAAGTGCGTAATCTCGCCGGCAAGAGCGCATCCGCTGCGAAGGAGACCAATGAGCTGATTGCGCATTCTGTGCAGGCAGTCAAGCAGGGCGAAAGCATTGCGCGTGCTACCGCAGAGGCGCTCAGTATTGCTGCCACCAATTCTGATGAAGTTGTTGCAGCAGTCGAACGTGTTACGCGCGATTATCAGGATCAGGCAGCGCATCTGAAGGAAGTTTCCATCGGTGTCAATCAGATTTCCGAAGTGGTGCAAACCAACTCCGCTACTGCAGAGCAAAGCGCTGCGGCAAGTCAGGAATTGTCCGGTCAGGCGCAGATGCTGAAGGGCATGATCAGCCATTTCGTGCTGCCGGAAACGGAAAATGGCCTGCCGATGTCCTCTTTCGACCAGCCCAGTTCTACAGACACGCTCCCGCCGACACCGGTCGAGCACTATAACAACGACACCAATTATACGGATAAATATTAATTCTGTCACGGCACTACGCCTTAGCTGACAGAAAACAAGCTTATCACCGAAGAAAGGGACGCTGCAACCGCAGCGTCCCTTTCTTCTTTCTGCCACATTATGCGTTATCTGCACCGAAGAACAGGCGGATATCCTCTTCCACCGTACCGATGCCCGCAATACCAAAGTTCTCCACCAGCACCTTAGCCACATTCGGACTGAGGAAAGCAGGCAGTGTCGGCCCGAGATGGATATTCTTAACCCCCAGATACAGCAGGGAAAGCAATACGATTACCGCTTTCTGCTCGTACCACGCAATGTTGTACACAATCGGCAGGTCGTTGATATCCTCCAGCCCAAAGACTTCCTTGAGCTTGAGCGCAATCACCGCCAACGAATAGGAGTCATTGCACTGTCCTGCATCCAACACACGCGGTATGCCGCCAATGTCGCCCAAATCCAGCTTATTGTACTTATACTTGGCGCAGCCCGCGGTCAGGATTACCGCATCATGCGGCAGCGCCTTGGCAAAGTCCGTGTAGTAGCTGCGAGACTTCGCACGGCCGTCACAGCCCGCCATCACAACAAACTTGCGGATTGCGCCGCTCTTGACCGCCTCCACAATCTTATCCGCCAATGCAAGCACCTGCGCATGGGCAAAGCCACCCACTATCTCACCGCGCTCAATCTCCTCCGGCGGCGTGCAGCGCTTGGCATGCTCGATGAGCGCAGAAAAATCCTTGTGCTCCCCTACGCCGCCCGGAATGTGCTTACAGCCCGGATAGCCCGCCGCACCTGTGGTGTACAATCTATCCTGATAGCTTGCCGCCGGCGGCACGATGCAGTTGGTGGTCATCAGAATCGGACCGTTAAAGGACGCAAACTCCTCTTTCTGCTTCCACCATGCGTTGCCGTAGTTGCCGACAAAATGCGGATATTTCTTGAACGCCGGATAATAATGCGCCGGCAGCATTTCCGAATGCGTATAGACATCCACGCCGGTGCCTGCGGTCTGCTCCAGCAGCATTTCCAAATCGCGCAAATCGTGACCGGACACCAAAATGCCCGGGCGCGTGCCGACACCGATGTTTACCCGCGTAATTTCCGGATTGCCATAAGTTTCGGTATTCGCCTTGTCCAGCAGCGCCATGCCCTGTACACCGTATTTGCCGGTTTCCATCGCCAGCGCCACCAGCGCGTCTACCGACAGGCTATCATCCAGCGTCGCCGCCAGCGCACGCTGCAGGAATGCATCCACCTCACCGTCGTCCTGCAACAGCGCATTTGCGTGCTTGGAATACGCCGACAGACCCTTGAGACCATAGGTAATCAGCTCACGCAGCGAGCGGATATCCTCATCCTGCGTGGACAGTACGCCGACCGTTGCAGCCTTGGCCGCAAAGTCCGCTTCTTCCGCCGTCCAGCGGGCAGCCTCGGGCAGCAGTTCGGGCTGCGCGACGCGGCCCAGCAGCTCGTGCTTGACCTCCAGCGTCTCGCGGATACGCGCCACGATAGCATCTTTGTCAAAATTGGCATTTGTAATCGTGATAAACAGATTGAGCGTAATCAGGTGGTTGATTTCCGGTGTAATCTCCTCCCCCTGCTTGCGCAGTGCGGTGGTTACCGCGGAAAGGCCCTTGGTCACGTACACCAGCAAATCCTGCATCGCAGCGACGTCCGGCTTCTTGCCGCACACACCCGCCATCGTACAGCCGGTGCAGCCTGCGGTTTCCTGACACTGATAACAAAACATTTTCGGTTCCATCATACATTTCCTCCACATGTTCCACAGATCAACATGATCTATGCGGTTGTTGACGTTACAAGCGAAGTATACTATACTCAAGACAACAAGTATGTTGTTATAACAACAATGGAGGAATGTTTTTTGCATATTGCTGTTTTATCGGAAAGCGCACTGTTTCGCGGCATCCAATCGAGAGAAGCGGAAGAAACGCTGCATTGTTTGGGTGCCGAACGCCGAAATTTCAGAAAAAACGAACGCATTTTTCGTGCCGGGGACACAGCCACTGAGCTTGGCCTTGTGCTCACAGGCAGCATTTTGATTCAAAATGACGATTTTTGGGGCAATACCACTGTACTGGACCACGTGATTCCCGGCCAAATTTTTGCGGAAACCTATGCCTGCACCGGTGAACCGCTGATGGTGGATGCGGTTGCGGCGGAACCTGCCGAGGTGCTGTTTCTCAATGTGGGGCGGGTGCTGCAAACCTGTCCGCAGGCCTGCACGCACCACAGCAAGCTGATTCGCAACCTGCTGTTTCTTTCCGCGCGCAAAAACCTGAACCTGTCGCGCAAAATTTTTCACACCGCATCCAAATCCATCCGCGGACGGCTGCTGTCTTATCTTTCATTTCAATCGACGCGCTGCGGCAGCCGCTGCTTCACCATCCCGTTTAACCGCCAGCAACTTGCGGATTATTTGAATGTCGACCGCAGTGCGCTGTCCAACGAGCTGAGCAAGATGCAGAAGGACGGCTTGCTCCGTGTCGACCGCAACCGCTTTGAACTGCTTTGCAGCCATGATGTGCTGCAAGGATGATTTCTCCTTTGCTCACTCCCGTCGAAACGTAAAAAGAGAGGGACGCTTCGCGTCCCTCTCTGCTATGCTTCGCACGTCTATGGTCACCGACTGGGAAACGATGCGAACAGACCGCGCATCAACGCCATCAGGCCCTGTGCAATCAGCACAATCGCAATCACCGCCGAGATTGCCACCACGGCAATCATCGGACGCAGTAAAATCGCCACGCCGAACAGCAACACAATGGCACCAACACCGAATTGCACGCCCCAAAACGGCATACCGCCTTTGCGGTAAACCAACGCGCCCGCGCATTTGATGACGCCGGAGACCACCGCCCACACGGCCAGCACATACGGCAGCACTTCGACTGCCAGCCAGCCATTACACAAGAATGCAACGCCAAGCAGCACATCAATCACGCCATCCGCCAGGAACCAGTTAGACAGCCCATATACCCATTTGCGCGCCGCATACACCACCAAATCCGCCGCGCCGGAAACCAGCACGGTCAAACCGAACAGCCAAGCCACCGACAACAGCGTTTCCTGTGGATGGATGAGAAAATACAGGCCCATTACCAACAAAAACAACCCAATCAAAATCCATGGAATGCTTCCCGGTTTGTTTTTCATCAGAGCCGCCTCCCCTTTTTATCCGTTCTGTGTCTTGTTCAACAAATCCATAAACTCCTCGCCTGTAATCGTCTCCTTTTCCAGCAGATGATGCGCCAGACGGTGCAGCGCCTCCATATTCTCCTGCAAAATGCCAATCGCCTTTTCATGCGCGGTTTTCACGGTCTGCACCACTTCCTCGTCAATCTGCGCCGCGGTCTGCGCCGAGCAGGCCAGCGAGGTATCGCCGGATAAATATTGATTGGTCACGGTTTCGAGCGCCACCATATCAAACCGATGGCTCATGCCATACCGTGTAATCATCGACCGCGTCAGCTTGGTCGCCTGCTCAATATCGTTGGACGCACCGGTGGTGACCGAGCCGAAAATCAGCTCCTC